>JAIXVG010000469.1 GCA_027483145.1 Planctomyces sp. | reverse complement strand
CGTGCCGAGAGTTCAACCAAACGAGTTTTTGCTTCACGAACTCCTCTGCAAGCTCATTACCCTGAACCAGATCCCATTTCGTAACGACGATCTGAATCGAAGAATCTGCGGTAAACATCCCACAATCAATGCATTGGCCAATCAGGTCATCAGCGGAGGCGAATGCTGATTGACGCTCTCGGTTGTCGGCAACCTTTTCCCCATCGACGAGCACCGATACGTGATCTGCCCGTTTCAATATGACGAACTTCTGACACTCTTCAGCCATATCGGCGGCTCGCCGGAAAGCTTCCCCATAAATGTCACTTAACAAGATTCCGAAAACACCGTTCACATCTTGTGCTGCCAGACGCAAGTGAAGAAGGTCGGTACCTTCGCTTCGTACAGTTCTTTCTGTGTCGGGTGTTTCCCTGCCAGATGCGATGCGGGCAAGATGGCAACGGCGTTCAAAGCCGGGAAGCGTTTGCGAACCCGCAAAAAGGAATCCTCCGAAAGGGCCGCGATGAAACAATTCATAAAGCCCGGCGACAAGCGTCGTCTTTCCGCACTGAGCTGGGCCAGCTACGACAACTATGCTTGTAGGTGACGATCTCACGATAACGCCACCGTCTTCGGCGCTTAGCACGTCACCTTCCGGTAGACTTCGTCGTTTAGGCTTTTCGTCCGCCATCGTAATCGGTCTCCACCTAGTCCAATCCCAAGTTCACCAAGAGACATTCTCGATGCATCTGAAGGCTAAGATCCGCAGGCAGAAGCAGAATATCTGACTTAAGAGAAAACGACCTTTTGAATGCCGGTATCCACTCGTCTCCATCCGTCGATAGTGACTGCTTGATGGCTGAAAGTGCAGGTAAAATGTCGAGGTTAGAGTCAAATTCGTTTGCAACGGACTCTCGCCATGCACGATCGGTAGCCTTAATAGCGGCAATGAGACCAATTGGCTTGCCAGCGCCTTTGCCAGTCGCAGTCGGTATCATTCTCTGCAACAAGGTCCTCGCAGGAAGCACTCCTGGAGGACTCACAAGTGATGACAACTCTTTACCCGCAACCAATGAAGCTGCCAGGGTCTTCAGATCCTTGAACGTTACGCCGAGATCGCGACTTACTCCGGAGGTCATCCACCACAGAATATCTGTCTCCTCCTTTCGCAAACTTGATTGTCGTTCCATTTCAGCGATCGCCCTTAATGTCATTGAGTGAGTAGATCTCAATGCTTCAACCAAGGAGTTCATCAATTCCTTTGCTGCTTCAGACGTGGGTGCCCCATTGTTCTCGGCGATCCGTGCAACAAATGTTTCGATTTCCGTTCTCAAAGTGTTTGTGGGAAATTTGTGGCGGCGCGAACTGTTTGCCTTGCGTACATTGTGAAGTCTTTTATCGAGGTAAGAATTAGCAAAGGCGATAAACGGGCTCGCCCAAGGAGATTGCCCGGGGTTGATAATCGATGCACAGATCAATCCCAGAGCGACCACATCAGCTTCATCGGATTCCTCAGTCATTACTTGACAAGCAACCGCTCCGGCGAGCACGCTCAATTCGAGGTCATTCCCGGACATCTGAAAGGTGACATCTGAGTCCTTGAAACCCATTCGGAATTTGTAGAGCGCATCTTGTGATACAGGTTGCTTTTGTAAGGTAATCCTTACTAAGTGAAGCGATGGCACAGCAGACTTCTCTGCAAGCTTCTCTATTCCGATCCATCGCTTCTGAAGCAGATCCTCAGTCAGGCGAGTTTCAGTTCCTGTGGTGCAGGGGCGGTACCAGTCGGCGAAATTCTCGTGCATCTATTCTTCCTTAAACCGTCTTTGCAAATGGATTCTCGCCTATATCAACACCATGTTGCTGCTCCACGGCAGTCCATAACTGATCGAGGATACCGTTCTGTTCGGCCCGGCGAAGGTACTGTATCTGCCTTGCTTCTTCTTTCAGGTCTTGGTCCTCTTCTGCAACCAGCTGCAACTTACCAACGATCTCCATCCGGGTCACGTATGGAAGGCTATGAAAGCGATAAACAAGTCTCCGTTTGGGATTCACGATCTTTCCCTCCGCCGTCACCTCGCTCCCATGGCCCAACCCCAACGAAACAGGTACTACCGTGTCGACGGGTGGCTGCCAATAGGGAAGCGGAAGGACATACGTTCGTTGATCTTGTCCTTTATTGTCGAGGTCTGCTTTGAAGACCTTGCAGATATCGTCCCAAATTCGAGGCCAGATGTTAACAGAAAGGCTTCGTTTGTTGGCCTCACCTAGCACTGACAGTCCTATGAAATTGTAGCGAGGTTCCCACTTGCCTTCGTTTCGTTCAGGATGGACCGCCCCGGCCATGATAAAAACAGTATCATCTAACTGCTCCAATCGTTGCGAGTGCTTATGGCCAAACAGGCATACTCGTGCTCTTGCCTTCAGGTTGTCCTTGAGATTGTCTCGATCATGTAGCCAGTCGAGAGGGTGATGGCACATAACGAGATTCACAACTCCGGGTTCGTTTGGGGGAAGCATCTGAGTCCGCCCCACAACGAGTCGGTTCTCGTTTTCGTCGTCTGACTCACCTGAGATAATAGCCGAGTTGCAACCACGAATTCGAAGCAGCGACTTATCGTTTAGTTCGATCAAGTCTTCCCAAAACAAGTGCTGCGGATCGGGAAGGCAATCATAAGCGCCGGCAAATCTGATGTATCCGGCCAATGGGCGCTGCAGCAACTGTAGGGCTTCCGCATCCTCGTGAAGACGCCGCACTTCTTCCTCATGGTTCCCTTTCCGCAATCGTTGATGCTTGTCCTGAATGATGCTACTTGCGCGGATCGCATCTCGATCCACATCGTGGTTGCCAGGGACGACCCACACCGCCTCTTCGGGACATTTCAGATTTTTACAAAGCTCTCCCAGCCAGTCGCGAGCTTTCGCATATTCATCGGCCTTTCCGGAGAAGGCAATGTCGCCTGACACAAGTATTCCGCTACACGACTGCACCTTGTCCTTTGCGCGAAGTATGTCCGCCACGAGTTCCCGTCGTAGATCAAGATCCGGATCGTAGGCCGAACTACTCCTTTTCGAAAAGTGAATGTCCGATAGATGAAGGAATACCAACTCTTGCGACACAGATTTGCGGCCCTTTCTCCAAAAAACTTCGAACTTCGACACCGTCCGAGGCTGGGGCCACCCTCTCACCTACCAACCGCTTACTTCATCCCGTCCATCATCCATCATCAATAATCTATCATCATTCGTCTTACGCCATTATCCCCTCGACCAAACTCCCATGCACGTCAGTCAACCGGAAGTCACGACCTGCATACCTGAACGTCAGCCGCTCGTGATCCATCCCCAATAAATGCAAGAGCGTCGCGTTCAGGTCATGCACATGGACCGGGTCTTTCACCACGTTAAAGCCCAGTTCATCTGTTTCTCCATGCACATGCCCTTTCTTCACGCCACCCCCAGCCAGCCAGACAGTAAAGCAGCGGTTATGATGATCCCGGCCGTCGTTCCCCCCTTGAACCATCGGGGTTCTCCCAAACTCGCCACCCCACACCACCAGCGTGTCATCGAGTAAGCCCCGCTGCTTGAGGTCCTTGACCAATGCGGCACTCGCCTGATCGGTCTGACCTGCGTTGTGCTTGATCCCTCCGGTCAGGTTGCCGTGATGATCCCAGACCTCGTGGAACAGTTGCACAAACCGCACCCCCCGCTCGACCAGTCGCCGGGCCAAGAGGCAATTCCGCGCGAACGTCGCTTCTTTGCGATCTTTAATCCCATACATATCAAGCGTCTCTTGAGTTTCACCCGCGAGGTCCATTAGCTCTGGAGCGCTTGATTGCAACCGATAGGCCATTTCATAAGCCTCAATTCGAGCGGCGATTTCAGGATCACCAATCTGACCCAGCGCCAGCCCGTTCAAGTCTTGCAGCGCATCGAGCGATGCCCGCTGCGTTCGCTGATCAATCCCCTTCGGGTTCGACAGGTAGAGCACCGGGTCCCCAGCCGACCGGAAGGGGACACCCCCGTACATGGTTGGCAGAAACCCGCAGCCATAGTTACTCGCCCCGCCGCTCGTCCCTTTTTCGCTGGTCAGGACGACATACCCGGGCAGGTCGGCGTTTTCGCTACCTAAGCCATAGATGGTCCACGACCCAAAGCTTGGCCGGCCGAACTGCTGCGAACCGGTATTCATCATGATCTGTGCCGGAGCATGATTCACCGCTTCGGTTTGCATCGACCGAATCACGCACAGCTCATCAGCGATGCTCCCCGTGTGGGGGAGCACTTCGCTGAATTCGATCCCGCTTTGCCCATGCTTTTCAAACTTGTACT
>JAIXVG010000358.1 GCA_027483145.1 Planctomyces sp. | reverse complement strand
GGTCACTGCGCCGTGTTGCCCGGTTGTCTGCGTCAGTCGTTCGAACTGATCGCTAAACCTGTCGAGCTGGGCGAGACCCCTAATCGCTACATCATCTTCGGTTCTGCACAAAAACGGTTATTTTTCTTTCTGCATTTCAGGAGCTGTTTGGCATGTCGCTGAGGACATTGTCTGTTTCGACTTTCGCGTTACTGGCCTTCGTTGCTGTCGGAACACTCTTAACTAACCGAGCGATGTTCGCGGCTGATCAACCGAAGCTTGATACCACACCGCTGGCCATCAAGACGGCCGTGGCTTTTCCTCAGCTCAAGTGGGCCAACTGGTCCCCTGTTTCCGACGAAGGGGTCACTGTTCCGTTTCGGCCCATCTTGCTGACGAACGCCCAGGATGGTTCCGGCAGAACGTTTGTCGCCTCCCAGCAGGGGGTGATTTATGTCTTCGATGGTCGGGAGCATTCGCCGACGTCGTCGCACATCTTTCTGGATATCACAGAGCGTGTCGACTACGAGGACAAAGAGAACGAAGAGGGCCTCCTAGGGATGGCGTTTCATCCCCAGTTCGCCAAAAACGGGCAATTCTTTCTGTACTACACCACGAAGCAAAAGCCACATGTCTCACTCATATCGCGGTTTTCTCTGCTGGCCAATGACCAGCAAACAGCTGACCCTGAATCAGAAGAAGTGATTTACGAGGTCCAGCAGCCTTACTGGAACCACAACGGTGGCACTATCGCCTTTGGACCAGACAACTTTTTGTATATTGCGTTCGGTGATGGCGGAAGCTTGAACGATCCTCATCGCAATAGCCAAAACCCCTTGAACCCATTTGGTTCGATTTTGCGCATCGATGTCGACAAACAAGATGCGGGCCTTCGGTACGCGATTCCTCACGATAACCCATTTCTATCCGATTCATCCAAGATAAAGGCCCTGCCTGAAACCTATGCCTATGGCATTCGTAATCCCTGGCGAATGGCTTTCGACCGCGAGACCGGTCTACTGTGGTTGGCTGATGTGGGGAAGGACGAAAGGGAAGAGATCAACCTGATTGTCAAAGGGGGCAACTATGGTTGGAGCGAACGAGAAGGGACGCTTCCATACCATGACAAGCAGAAGTCAAAAGACCCGAAGTACATCGACCCGATCTTCGAATATGACCATACGGTTGGTAAATCGATTACCGGTGGCTTTGTCTATCGAGGGAAACGGTTCCCCGAGCTAGTGGGAAGTTATATTTATGCCGACTATGTCACGGGAAAAATCTGGGCCTTGTTTGTTGACCCCGTCACTCACAAGCCTGTCGCTAATCGGCAGATTCAATCGGAAATGCTGCCAGTAATGAGCTTCGGCGAAGATGAAGCAGGCGAGGTGTATGTGCTGGTCTCGTCTCCCACCGGCCACGGTCTGTACGAGTTGCTCCCCAGCGAATAGGTCAAGTGCTTGCGCGCCGGTCTTGTAGGGTGCGGCTCGCCGCACCGAGTGGAGTATTGGACCCCGAAATTGCGTTTGGTGCGTAGGCTATCCCCCAAACCATTCATCGCAAATTGAGATAGTCGTTCATTCTGATGAAAGCGGTGTGGCAAGCCGCCCCCGGCGAGACCGCCGGTAACACACGGTGTTGTCATCGAGAGCGAGTTATGCAGTCTGAGGTCGTTCTCCTGAAATCAGCCGGAACGCACTAGCGTCCGGTTCCAGTTCAACAAACGCAACCGGACGCTAGTGCGTTCCGGCTGACTAACGAATTTGATAGTCGACTGGCGACCGCACGGCATACCAGTCTGCGGTCGTACCCGACATGAATAGTCCGTGCCAGGGCCGCGCCGCTCAATGGCTTAGCGATCAACAGAACCGCGAGGTGTTGAGTCTTTACCACGTTTCAGGAGAACCACTTAAACAATTCCTGACGGGCTGCTCCCCGATTTGTTTAAGAAAAATGAAAATTTCGCGCAACCTCGGCAGATAGGGTGAAGGGACTGTGAAATCGACATGGCCGGTTGGCTGGTCGATTCGTCACCCAGGGTCCCATAGGCTTCACCACCTCCGATGGATCATGCCATGTGGCAGTTACTGCGCGATACCTTCAGCACGCTTGAACTGAAGGCTAAATGCCGACGCCGGTTACAGGAACAGGTTCTCTCCCTCCTGGAACACGAGCGCTTCCCCCATTCGGAAAAAGGCTGGACTCCCGTCGGTCTGCCACGGGCCGATGAACCAGAACGCAAGCGCCAAACGCGGACCCGTGCCCGCCAGTTAGTTGCTTCAAACCCCCACGCGGCCAACATCATTCGGCTGCTGGAAATGTATGTGGTTGGGCCGGGCCTCAAGCTGACTGCCACGTCCCAGAACAATCGCTCTTCTACAGAAGAGAAGCAGGTCCTCGCCCAGGCGGAACGGGCCTGGCAGACATTTCTCACGCAAAATCAGCGGCACTTTTCGATAAGAGAGCTGGCTCGCCGAACTTGGCGCGACGGTGAAGCGTTTCTGCGGCTGTTTATCGCTGCAGATGGTTCGCCCACTGTGCGCTTTATTGATCCCGAATTGATCGCAACCCCCAACGGCGAATCGGGAAGCGATGGACTCATCACAGCCGCCACCGACGAAGAACGGGTCCTCGCTTATCAGCGACTTGACCCTTCCACTGGCCAATTGGCCGAGGTGATCCCGGCTGATGAAATACTCCACTTGCGAGTGGGAGTTGACAGCAACGAAGCCCGGGGAGTTTCGATACTGGCCCCCATTCTTGATCGGCTCGTAGCGTTCGACCAATGGCTTGAAACCGAAGTGCAAGCCCGCAAGTTACAGGCATCGATTGTGTTGTGGAGAAAGGTGGCAGGTGGTCCGCAGCAAGTGCGGGCTGCGGTCGATGCGGCCATGGACCAGGCCGCCGCGGCGGGTGGACCAATCCCCAGCCGCGAACGCTATCGGCCGGGAAGCATTGTCACCACTTCTCAAGGGACCGATCTGCAGTTTCTGCAACCCAGCACCAACTTTGGCGATGCGATGCCCCTTGGTCGCTTGCTCTTGTTGACGGTCGCCGCGGGGGCAGGTCTTCCTGAGTTTATGCTTTCGAGCGACGCCGCTAACTCGAACTTTTCTTCGACCATGGTGGCCGAAGGCCCGGCTGTCAAGCTCTTTGAAAGTGAACAGCACTTCTTTGCCCAGCACATTGAACGACTGTGGCGATGGGTCCTGCATTGCGAGGAGTCACGCGGCTTACTGCCTCTAGGAAGCGAAGCCGATCTAATGGCCCGCTGGTCCTTCCCGCAACTGGTGAATCGTGATCGCTCACAAGAGCGATTGACCGATGTCCGACTGGTCGAGGCCGACATTCTAAGCAGGGCTGAAGTCGCCCGACGCGATAACGTCGATCCGCAGGCGATGGCCAAAGAGCTGGCTGCCGAGCGAAATCGTGATCCAAGTATTGGCCAAACGGGAGATGAACCATGAGTCTGGTCTCGCTCCCAACAACGCCCAATGAACAAGCCTTATTGCTCGATGTGGCCGATGCGCCGCTGAGTCTGAGGGAAGTCTGGCGGCAGCAACTGCTGACGAGGCTCAAGCGCTATCGACGTGGGTTTCCGATTCGGGCTGCGCTGATCCCGGTCAAGCTGATTGACGGTCGGCTGGGTTGGCTGACGCCTGGTGTTGTCGATTGGCTCATTCAAACTCTCCCCCAAAGCGCAGCCATTTGGGCTGTTCGCAAACGAACGTGGCTTAAAGGGTGTTGAGAAGCACCAACATTAATGCCCGGTATCTGGCTCAGACCCGAGGCAGCAGTCTGCGTCCGCCGATTGTTTTCACAACCTGTTTATAGAGGAATTGTCTCATGGAACAGAATCGAGAGGTGTTGATCGAGCATTCGCTGGAATGGTCGACAAGTGAACTGCAGATTGATCGCGAGGCCCGTCGGGTGACGGGGGTTGCTTTGACAAGCGAGCATTCGCGCAATGGGTATCGCTATCTTCCCGAGGCGCTGGCGGCTGCGGTGACCTGTTACAACCAGAAGCCGATTTTTCTGGACCATGGACGGGTCCCGGTGAAGCCTCAAGACCGAAGTGCCCGCGATCTGGTGGGAACGGTCACCAATGCCCGGTTCGAGCAGGGGACGATCAAGGCTGACATTGAAGTCTTTGCAACCGAAGCAGGGGAGACTTTTCTGGCACTTGTGAGTGCCAATGCACCGGGTGTGGGGATGAGTCATGTCGTCCTCGCAGAGAAGTCAGCAGATGGCGCAACGGTTACGGCCATTCACGATGTGGTCAGTGTCGATGTGGTCGCCTTTCCGGCCACGACGACGACGTTTCGCGAGCAGCAAGTGACCACGGGGACGCTCGAAGCGGCTCAATCTCAGTTGCAGGCCGCCCGGACGATCATCGCCACTTACGAAGCTCAAGAGCAGCAGCGGCGAATCAACGAGTGGATCGCCCAGTCGGACCTTCCCGAGTTCGCGCTGACCTCGGGTCTGGGAGAGTTATTGCGGCAAGCCCAGACGGAAGGAGCAGCCCGGCAATACCTGCAGGATCAATTGAACGTGCTGGCCATCGCCCAGCGACAGCGACCCCAAAGCTGGTCACGACTTAGCGGTACAGCGCACGACGAGGCCGTCAGCACGCGGGCTTTTGTTGCGGCTCTCAAAGGTTCGAAGGCGGCTTAAGCAGTGACAGTTTGTGGTTTGGCTCAGTTACGCATTAGGTGTGAATTACACTTTTTGGAAGGACCGTTGTTATGGCAGCAGTTGTTCGATTTCGCAGTGGGATTGTCGATCTCCACAAGGTTCCCGTCGCCGCCTCGACCATCGTGGCACCCGGCGATCTGGTGTTTCTCGACGAGGGAAAGGCAAAACCAGCCGCTTTGTTTCCGATGGGGGAAACACTGGCGGCAACAAAGGTGGCATTCGCCAAGGTCTTTATTGGGATTGCTCATGAAGCGAGTGCTGCGGGTGAGACCGAGGAGATTTCGGTCGACCTCTCACCGCTGGCTGTTTATGAGGTGAACATCGCTCCTGGGGCCAGCTTGTTTGGGGGAGCACTGGCGATCGATGGGACCAATACGGCCCTTCGCAGCAGCCAGTTGATTGTTACCACCACTGCCAACCAGGCAATCGCTCGCGTCGCACGGCCTATTGTTGAAGGGGAGACCACGGCGAGAGTGATGTTTGCCAGTGCCTTCTCTGTGGCCAGTGCGAATGCCTCGGCTGTGGTGGGTTAATCCGCTATTTGCAGAGGTCGAGGTGGTCGGGTCGTTAGTGGGTGACTCTTGTAGGGTGCGGCTCGCCGCACCGCATGAACCAGATGCAACCAACTCGTTGGAACGGTGCGTCAAGACGCACCCTGCGAAGCAGGTCGGGCCAACCGGCTGGTTGGGCGAATCGAAGGTGCAATGACATGCGTCTGCAGAACCCGACGATTGGCATCGTCGGCTCGGTGGGCTGTGTTTGGATGGTTATTGAATTGGGCGAAACGAAAGGTTGCGGAGCGATCCAACCACGAGGGTCCATTTGTTTTGGTTACATGCTGTTAGTGTCACGTTCACGAAGGAATTGTTCTCATGGGTAAACCATCTATTGCTACGCTGATTGAATCGCATGGTCCCAGCGGGTTTTATCACAAACTGTGCACTCTGCTGAATGAAAAAGAGTTAAGTGTCGACGACATCAGCTATCGCGAACTGGCCGAGGCCTGTGGCGTGATGGGGGTCATGCGCGAGCTGCAAGCGACGCGGCTGGGTGACGGTCCGCCGACTGCCCTGTTGCAGGAAGCTGCTCCTGGGGTCAACACGTCCCTCTTTCAGGTGGTGACTGGCGAACTGATTGGTCGCAAAGTGATCGAAGGCTACGAAGACGATAGTGGCTTTATTGGGCAGCTATTGGTCGATGTGATGCCCAGTCGGTTGCGTGCCCAGAAACTGGCCGGTTTCAGGGCACTTTCGGGGCCAACTGAAGTTGATGAAGGACATCCCTACGAGGAGTCGACATTTGGTGAAAAGTATGTCACCACCGAAGAATCGAAGCGCGGCCGGATTCTGTCGATCAACGAAGAGCTGATTGCGTTTGATCAGACGGGCGAGATCAATCGCCGTGCCCGGGCAATGGGGTTCTATTTGCGACAAGAAAGGGAACGGGCCATTGTGCGGGCCGTGACTGATGCCGATGCTGCCGCGGGCAAGTTTGTCTATCGACCTGCTGGAGCGGGGACCCCGCTTTATCCTGCCAGTGGCAAGCATCGTAATTCGATTGGGACAGGGAATACGACTTCACCCAGTTTCAATACTCCGCTGCCGCTGGTTGATTGGACCAGCCTCGACAAAGTGATGAGCTATCGGGCGACCGAGGTGCTTGATGATCGGATTGATGGTCAGCCACGCCCAATTGTCGTCGCCGCCCGACAGCTTCTGGTTCCTGAGCGGTTGCGCGGAACGGCCCGTGGGATTGTTCATGCGACCGAAGTGACGAACGAAGCGGACGACCGAGTGACCCAAATGGCCAATCCCTATGCAGGGCAACTGGAAGTGCTCACTTCGCCCTACCTGGATGAACAGGGTGGGGCGGCCCTGTCGACCTGGTACCTCGGCGACTTCAAACGGCAGTTTGTGTGGACCGAAGTCTGGCCCGTTCAAACCTTCCTGCAGCGAGCAGACAGCGAGTCGGCCTTCGAGCGCGACGTAGCGCTGCGAGTTAAGGTGCGCTACCTGGGAGGTGTGACAGCGACCGATACGGTGTTTGTCACGCGTGTGCTGGGTAGCTGAAGAACCGATTGACGTTGGACCGAGGATGATTATCAGGCAGAACAGAAAGAGACAGTGATGAGAATTTCAGGACAAACAATCACCGGGCCGGTGAAACGCGTGATTGAGTTGCCTCGCGGGGATGGTGAGCCGCTATCGATCGAGATTACACCGCTACCGTTGGGCTTTTCGACACGGCTGCGTGAGAACGGCGTCGTGCCTCCTGCACCGAGGTTGGAGGTCTTGCGAGATGCATCAGGAAAGGCCTTGCGCGATAGCGATGGTCAACTTCTGGTCAGGCCTGATGACCAGGGGGCCGACTATCTGGCTGATTGCGAACGCTACTTTCAGCGAGTGGCCGTCTTGTCAATTGCGACCAGTCTTGCAGCTAGTTCGAAGGTGGAGCTGGAGACGAACGGGGCCGACTTTGGCCAGAACTGGTCGGCTTATGCTGATCAGCTTCTGGCCGAGTTCGCGGCCTTCGGCTGGATCGCAGGGGACCTAGTGCTATTGGCGACAGCGATTGCCGACCTAAGCAACTTGACTGCCAGTGACGTGGATGGGGCACAGCGGTCTTTTTTCAGACGCCAGTGAGCCGCGATGCGACTGACTGGCTGACTGCTCCGCGCACGCTCGACTACTGGATGTTGCGGCTGCAAGAGAGGCTGGGCCTGAGCCCGGCTGAGTTTGTGACAGCTTCGCGCCATCAGCAGTTGAGCTGGTTGGGGTACGAACTGCTGCGAGAGACTGAAACCGCTGCTGTGGCAGCATTCTCATTCAACACAGGTGACTGACGATTATGACCGATTCGATGACGAGCACTGCCAGTGCAACGGTTCATTCAGGTCCGATGACGCTGGCTGACCTCGAACAGATGATTCAGACGATCGATGCGAACATTGCTTCGCTGATGGAAGAGGGGGCGCTGGCCAGTGCCAGGTACACCGCCAGCGGGCCGACGACACTTTCGGTGGATCGCGAAGCGGCCTTGAAGGGACTGCTGAGTGCCCGGTCCTACTATGGGGGCCTCTTGGAAATATGGCCCGAGTGGCGGGTGAGTTGACCTGTTGGTGAAGGACAGCGGCCTGACTCTTGTAGGGTGCGGCTGGTCGCACCGAATTCACTCGATGCGATCCGTACTGTGGAAAGCTACTTCAAGACGCTCTCTACGAGGTTGAGTACTCGCGAGTAGGAGCACTGGCAGAGCCAGTGGTACACAGAAGATGACCTGATGAGATTGTCATGCTGCTCCAGGTATTGAGAGGTTTGATTTGGAAGAACCCGACGAATTGCATCCTCGGCTCGGCGAGACATTGATTGTTTATCAGGGCCAGGATGTCGCTCATTGGCGGACGACACTCGCTGATGCGATCAACATGAGAAAGAACTGAACTATGGACGAACGCCTGGAACATTTAACTCAACTTCTCCAGCAACTGTCGCTGCAGTTAGAGCAGGTCAAGTTGGGCTTGCAGCAATTGGTTCGCGTCAATGATGACCATGAAGAGCGGATGCGCGTCCTGGAGCGCTGGCGAAATAATCTGACGCCGATTCTGGCGGTCGGGACGTTTGTGTTGGGCTGCATCTTTGCGGCTGCCCTCGATCATTTGCCTTGGAAGTAGCTGATATGTCGCTTGAACATCGTCTGTGCGAATTATGGTTTCGAGATTGGGGTGAAGAGATTCAGTTGATCCGTGTTTTGTGCGATGGGACCGAGACGGTCTCTACGGTGCAGGCCATTTGTATGGAGTTGGCCAGCCAACCCAATCGGACGACCGGCAACAAAACGACCTCGACCATGCTAACGCTGGTGGTGCGAAGTGCCGACTTTGCGCCACCAGCGGAGGCGGAGCGCTTAGACGCGGTCTTTCGCGAGGATCGCTATGCAATTGTCCGTTGGACTGCTGAAGGTCAATTGCCAGTGGTGGCGCTATCTGGGAGACGAGATTAAGAGCCTATCCGAAAACCGGTTGTGCTTGTTCGAAAACCCCGTTTTTTCAGGTATGCGAATCAAGAATCAGAGGTTTTCGGATAAGATCTAAGTGGATTCGGGGCGGTGATGTACTGCTCGCTAAGTAGTGGTGAGAGGGAGAACTGGCAGAACCCGACGATTGGCATCGTCGGCTCGGGTGGCTTTTTGGGCTTGGCAGTCCTTTATCGATTCAGCGAGCCGACGACGCGAGTCGTCGGGTGGTCCGGCCAACTAGTGGCCGGATTGCGAAGCAACAAGGCGCTTGCGCCATACGGCGGGCGTGCAATCTGACGGTCGACGGAGAAGGAGTCACAACGTGGAGTTGTGGGCGGATGGAGAGGCTTCTTGTTGCTGCGCAACCCGACCAGTCTAAAGACTAGTCGGGCCACCCGTCTGTGGTTTTCCTGACAATCAACTGCGATCCGTTTTGCAAGAAGAAACCGAACGCTAGCGCGTTTCGGCTGATTAGCCTGGACCATTAGCTTGCAGACACCGCACGACAGAAAGCAACTCTCGATGTTTCGGATTCAAGTCGACAGCACTGGATTACAAACAGAACTAGGGAGAGCCCGGGCTAGTGGTGTTCCGGCCGCCACGACGCAACTGGCCCAGGAGGTGGCTCAATGGACGCTTGGGCAGACGATCGAGTTGCAACCAGTCGATACGGGGCGAAGCAAAGCGGCCTGGGAAGCGGCCCGGGCAGGCCTGAGTGCTTCGGCCACTGGTGGAAGCGGCAACGGGACGAGTGGCGGGTCGGACCGGGCTGAGGTGCGGTATGCGAACAACGTCCCTTATGTGATTTACGTCGAGTATGGAACGAGTCGTATGGCACCACGGGCAATGGCTCGGCAGCCGCTGGCAGCGGCTGGTCCGGTGATTCATGGTTTGCTGAAGTCGTACTTGCAACGAATGGTTCAAGGCTAGTCGGGTCAAACGGCTTCATTTTGACGTCGGATGTGCTGCCACAGTCTTCGTTGTTGAACTTCACAACTGGTCTTACCCCCGATCTTGGGTTTGACGAGGCACTTGTTTCCGATTGGGTTGGGTACCACCTAACGGACTGATTGAAAAAAGAAAACACTGGCAGTCCAAAACGACTGCCAGTGCCACCCGACTGAGTCGTGATCGGTTCTGAGTGGAGG
>JAIXVG010000038.1 GCA_027483145.1 Planctomyces sp. | reverse complement strand
TCGACCTCTGTCGAAGCTAAAGCGATGGAACTTGGTACGAATCGTCAAGTCTGCCGCTGCTGCCGTAACAGCTCAGCCAGTTGATGCGTAACAAGGTATCTCGTTGCCAGTTAGTACCGCAGGTAATGGAACAGCATCGACTTCATTGGATTCAAGCGGACAATTGACCAGTTCGAGCGTCCCTGAAAGTGTAATATCATGATTCAAATGCAAACAATGTGCGATGTTGCTGACAACACCGGCGCCAAGACCGCGCGTTGTATTAAGGTATTGGGTAGTTCAAAGAAGCGAACCGCAGGGCTCGGAGACGTGATTGTCCTGGCCGTTCAAAAGGCGCTGCCAGGTGGGAGCGTGAAGTCAGGCTCGGTCGTAAAGGGTGTGATCGTGCGAACGAAGCAGCCAGCCCGGCGAGCCGACGGAAGCTACGTCCGATTCGACAGTAACGCTGTCGTCATTGTTGATAACGAAAACAACCCGAAAGGGACTCGTATTTTCGGGGCAGTCGCTCGCGAACTGCGTGATCGCCGTTTCATGAAGATCATCAGTTTAGCGGCCGAGGTGGTGTAATTATGCGAATCAGAAAAGGTGATCAGGTCATTGTCTCGACCGGCGATGATTCCTCGAAGCAACCACGAGTCGTCTTGAGCGTCCTTGAAGGGGGCGACAAAATCGTGGTTGAAGGGGTAAATCGCGTCTACAAGCATGTCAAGAAAGGGCACCCCAAGAGTCCTCAAGGGGGCCGTCTCTCGCTTGAAATGCCGATCGACGTGTCGAATGTTGCCGTTTACTGTGCAGCGTGCTCGTCTGGTACCCGTGTCGGTGCCAGGTACCTTGAGAACGGCGCGAAGGAACGGTTCTGCAAGAAGTGCAGTACTACCTTGGGAGTGATCAGTCCTCCAAGGCCCAAGTACGCCAAGAAGGCCTAGTTGACTTGCTGCCACACGCTAGGTCGATGCCGGAAAATTTGAACTAAGTCGTATTCGAGTTGTTTTGTTCGCCAGTTCACCAGACGGTTTGCCAACATGTCCCGCTTAATGATCCGCTACCGCAACGAGATCGTCCCGAAGTTGAAAGAGCAACTTGGGCGCGACAATACTCTGTCTCTGCCAAAACTGCAGAAGATCGTGGTTAGCATGGGGTTAGGGAAATCGGTCGGCGAACGGAAGCGGCTCGAAGAGGCTGTGGGCCACTTGGGATCCATTACTGGCCAGAAGGCGGTTATCACTCGATCCCGTCAAGCAGTGAGCGGTTTTCGTCTTCGCGAAGGGATGGAAATTGGTTGCATGGTGACTTTAAGGGGTCGCCGGATGTACGAATTTCTCGACCGATTGATTACACTCGCCCTCCCCCGTGTGCGTGACTTTCGTGGTGTGAACCCAAAAGGTTTCGACGGCAATGGCAATTTCAGCATGGGCTTGAATGAGTCACTGGTCTTCCCGGAAGTGAATCCCGACAAAGTGACGTTCACTCAGGGGATGAACATCGCGGTTGTGACTAGCGCCCGCAATAATGAAGAGGGTCGTTTGTTGTTGAAGGAGCTCGGAATGCCCTTCCGCAAGGACGAGACTCAGTAAGGAACGGGCCTTCAAGGCTCCGACGTGATCGAGTTGATTTTTAAGAAACTCCTAGATTCCTTTGTTCGCTTAGAGTAGTTCGAAATATGGCCACTGAAGCTCACGTTGTTAAAGCGAAGAAGAAGCCGAAGTTTTCCAGTCGGTTGGAGCATCGCTGCCAGATGTGTGGTCGCCCTCGGGCCGTATATCGTAAGTTCAAAATCTGCCGCATTTGCTTCCGCAATCTGGCGTTAGATGGTTTGATCCCTGGCGTTAAGAAAGCCAGCTGGTAGTTCAGGCGGTTTCGCCCACGTAGTTAGCTTGTTGAGTTTTCTCGGTTCGTTTAGGCAGCATTCGTCATCATGATGACCGACCCCATTGCAGACCTGTTAACTTGTATTCGCAATGCAGTGCGGATTGAGCGTGCTCAGGTTGAAGTCCCCCATTCCAATATGAAGGTTCGTGTTGTCGAAGCCCTTCAGCGTGAAGGTTTCGTCTGGGATATGGAGACGGTCGGCGACGGTGTCCATAAGACGTTGAAGATCAATCTCAAGTATGGCCCCAACGGCGAACGCGTCATTCAGAAGATCGATCGAGTGAGTAAGCCCGGAAGACGTGTCTATGCTAACGTCGACGAGCTTCCCAATGTCCTTCAGGGACTAGGGATTGCCATCGTCTCGACAAGTAAGGGTGTGCTCAGCAATCGCGAAGCGCGCAAGCAAGGGGTTGGTGGCGAGGTTTTGTGTACAGTTTGGTAATCGCTGATGTTAAGGGTTTGGGCTACGGCCGGCCCGAAGTATCTTGCAGTAGTTTTCGTAGCAGTCAGTTAGCGGCACTTAAGCGGTTTGGATGCGATCATGTCTCGGATTGGTAAAAAGCCTGTCAGCGTGCCAGCCGGTGTTACCGTGCAGGTGACGAACAGCAAGGTCGTTGTGAAGGGCAAGGGGGGGGAACTCTCTTTCGTTCATCATCCCGGCGTCTCTGTTGTTTACGATGATGCAGCCAAGCAAGTGTTGGTGACTCGACCTGCTGATGACCGTAACTCACGGGCATTGCATGGTTTGACGCGTGCTCTCATCAGCAACATGGTGCTGGGTGTGGTCACACCATGGGAAAAAAAGCTGGAGATCCAGGGCGTTGGCTATCAGGCCGCGTTGTCGGGCAAGGTGCTGACCTTGCAAGTTGGTTTCGCCAATGCAATCAAGCTTCCGGTTCCTGATGGCGTTGTCTGTGAATTGCCAGACAATACGCACCTCACGATCCGCGGCGCTGATCGTCAAAAGGTTGGACAGTTTGCCGCTGATATTCGATCGGTCCGCCCCCCTGAGCCCTATAAAGGTAAGGGAATTCGATACACTGACGAACGGGTTCGTCGTAAGGCTGGTAAGGCATTCGGCAGCTAAATATGTTGTCGCTTTTGGCAACATTGGCACTAAAGCCTTGTAGACGTTGCAGTTAAGATTAGTTGGCGTTTAATCGGTTCACTGAAATTTTTGGTAATTTGCAATGAAGCTTTTTAAGCGAGTCGCACAGCAACGGGAACGTCGAGCTTTCCGCGTTCGGAACGCCGTCCGCGCCAGCAAGCGGCTGCGTCTGTCGGTTTTCCGCAGCAACAAGCATCTGTTCGCCCAGATTATTGACGACAGCCTCGGCAAGACTCTGGTCTCTGCGGGAACGATGGAACCGGGATTCCGATCTGGGAAATCAACGGGCGGTAACTGCACTGCTGCAGCTCAGATTGGTAAGTTATTGGCAGAGCGAGCCTTGGCGGCTGGTATTGCCGAGGTCGCATTCGATCGCGGTCAGTACCGCTTCCATGGTCGGGTGGCCGCCCTGGCGGAGGCAGCCCGTGAAGCGGGTCTCAGCTTCTAGAGTGGACTGTTTGGAACTGTGGATAGAAGTCGGTTGTTAGAAATCAGTTTTGTTGCAATGTCGGGTTCTCAGTTCCTTGTTGACTTAATGCTTGAATTCAGAGGCTAATTTCGTGTCGAACGAATCGTCCACACAATCACCAGAAAAAGTCGTCCAGATTCGTCGCTGCGCATGCGTGGTGAAGGGTGGCCGCCGGTTCAGCTTCACAGCTCTCGTTGTCGTCGGTGACGGAGACGGCCGGGTTGGTTATGGGTACGGCAAGGGCGTTGAGGTTCCTCAGGCCGTTGAGAAGGCCGTGAAGGGGGCTAATCGCACGATGATTCGGGTTCCAACCCAGGGAACGACGATCCCTCACATGGTGGTTGGACGATTTGGTGCTTCAGAAGTCATGTTCATGCCAGCCAATCCTGGAACGGGCATTATCGCCGGTGCCAGCTTGCGAGCAATCGCCGAGTCACTAGGCGTTCGCGACATTCTGACTAAGGTTCGCGGCTCGAGTAATCCCATGAACGTCGTGAAGGCGGCGTTCAACGGTTTGCGTAAATTGCGGACCCGTGAAGACGTGTCGCGCTTGCGGGGAGTTCAGCTCTAATGATTATTGATGACGTACATCGCGGAATTCTGGCGCGGAAGCCACGCAAGCGTGTTGGTCGTGGTCCTGGCTCGGGTCATGGCAAGACGTCTGGTCGCGGTCACAAAGGTGCTGGCAGCCGGTCTGGTAATCGGCAGCGGCTCGGTTTCGAAGGGGGTCAGATGCCCCTTATGCGCCGCGTTGCCAAGCGAGGCTTTAATAACAATTATTTCGCTTTGACAGTTGCCGAAGTCAATTTGACTGCCCTGGCTGCGGTTGAAGCAGGAACTCGCCTCACTCCTGAAGTGATGGTCGAGAAGGGCTTGGCTAAGGGCCGGTTCGATGTTATCAAGATTCTGGGAACTGGTGAGCTGACACAAGCATTAACGGTTGTGGCCCATCGGTTTTCCGCATCGGCAGAACAAAAGATTGTCGCTGCTGGTGGAACAGTCGAGCGGTTGGCTGAGTAGTTGATGGAGTTCTGTTTTCTGCGGAACCGTCAGCAGCTGGCTCTACCCTTGGAACTAGCGAGTTAGTGATAGATTAGCGCAGTGAATCATTGAGAATGGGTGACTGTCGCCCGTTCGCTGGAAGAACCGGATAAGAACTGTTTCTGGTCAGGGCCTTAAGCTCAGAGATCAACTGTTCGCAGGCAAGGTGCTTTAGAGACGACGATCGGACCTGAGATCGACCGTTGATTCTGATAGCAGAAAGGCTTTGTGCTGTGTTATCCCGGCTTCTAATGATTTTCCGCATTCCAGAACTGCGCAACAAGATTGTGCTGACACTGGTGCTGTTGGCCGTCTACCGGATGGGTTCGCTCATCGTCCTGCCGATCATGGACCAAGAAAAGCTGGCCCAGAATGTCCAACGTTCCCAAGGGGATGGTGGTGGCATTGATCGCGTGATGACCATGCTCTCCCTGTTCTCCGGGACCGACGTTGGTCAATGCACGATCTTCGGCTTAGGGATCATGCCCTATATTTCAGCATCGATCATCTTCCAGCTACTCGGCACGGTTTACCCGCCGTTAGAGAAGCTGCAGAAAGAAGGTGAGTCGGGACGCAAGAAAATCAACGAGTACACCCGTTATGCCACGGTGATTATTTGCTTTGGTCAAAGCTTCGCCTGGCTGTCTGCCCTGTCTTCCAGCGGTGGGCTAATGGGAAATGAGGGAAGCTTGGTCCTTGAAGGCTATCGGACCCTCTATTACCAGCTAATCTGCACTGTCTTGATGACCGCGGGCACCGTCCTCCTGATGTGGATCGGTGAACAGATTGATGAGTACGGTATTGGAAACGGCATCAGCCTGATCATCATGGCTGGTATTTTGGCCCGCATGCCCGAAGCAGGTGCACGATTGCTGCAACCGGCGTTTCAGAACGGGGTTAAACTCGGGACTGAGTCGGGCATCGAAAAGCTGCTGATGATGGGCATGCTGTTTATCGCGGTCATTGTGTGTGTCGTGGCGATTACTCAGGCCCAGCGAAAGATCCCAATTCAATCGGCCAAACATACGCGTGGTCGCAGGGTGATGGGTGGACAACGTCAGTATCTTCCGTTGCGGCTCAATCAGGCCGGGGTGATGCCGATCATTTTCGCCTCGTCACTGTTAATGTTCCCTTGGTTTTTGTTCACCCAGTTGGCTACGTTGCTGCCCGAGTGGTCATTCGTGCGGATGGCTGAAGATGCATTCCGGGGTCATGGGTACGTTTACAATCTCTGTTACATCGCGTTGATCTACTTCTTTTGCTACTTCTGGACGGCCATTAGTTTCAATCCGAAGGATATGGCTAACAATCTGAAAGACTACGGCAGCTTCATTCCTGGCTATCGGCCTGGTGGCCGGACCGCAGGCTATCTGGAACAGGTAATGGTTCGAATCACCTATGTCGGGGCCGCGTTCCTGGCCTTGATTGCTGTGATTCCGACGATCGTATCGAACGCATTAGTAATCGATCCGCTGGTAGCCAGCTTCTATGGGGGGACCGGCCTCTTGATTTGTGTTTCGGTAGCGCTCGACCTGGTTCAGAAAATCGATAGCCACTTGGTGATGCGGAACTACCCAGGTCTCCTGGAGGCGGATGCTGCTTGATTTGGTGGCCCGACTTTCGGGGCCGAGTTGATCCGTAAGGTTAGACTCGGATTGTTGGTTTGGCGAGTTCAGAGGATCAGATTTAGTCATCGGCGACCGGAGATTCAATTCGCTGATTGCGAATGATAACTTGTTGCGTCGGAATAAGTTATAGCCCGTTATCAGACCAATGGTTACAGGTAGCTCATCTTAGTTCAGAAGTGTCCGTTTCGTCGGTCGACTTGCGAAACAGTTGGGAATTAGGCAAAATGAAGGTTCGGGCGAGCGTTAAGCGAATTTGTGAAGGCTGCAAAATGGTCCGGCGGAAGGGGCGTGTCTACGTGATTTGCTCTATCAATCCGCGGCATAAGCAGCGTCAGGGCTAGCGAGCAACTCTTGATTGGCAGTGCGATCCTGGGCGGTTTGTCCGTCTGGGATCATTTTGTCTTTCAGCTGTTGTTTCTTGAGTTATTCTCTGTCGGTGAGTTCAGGCCCTGTGCCGATTCCGCTGGCACCAATCCCAATACTTCTGGTTGCTGGCTGTTTCTAGGTTTGTGTTCAGTGTTTTTTGTTTTGTCAGTGTATCAGCTTGGTGAGCTATCGCCCGCTGGTGTGCTACGGGATCGCAAGCGAGAGTTCTCATGCCGCGTATTCAAGGGGTTGATATCCCCAACGATAAGCCGACTTACATTGCTCTGCAGTATCTGTACGGCGTGGGTGACTGTCGCGCTTTCGAGATTTGCTTCAAGTTGAATCTCGACGTGCAGCGTAAGGCACGTGAACTGTCGGACGACGATTTGGCCCGTATCTCGAACCTGCTCGACAAAGAGTACATGGTCGAAGGCCAGTTGCGGCGTCACATTCAGCAGAACATTGGTCGCCTTCGCGACATTCAAAGCTATCGGGGCTATCGGCATCGTCGTGGCCTGCCAGTCCGTGGACAGCGAACTCGGACAAATGCCCGTACCCGTAAGGGGATTAAGAAGACTGTGGCCGGCAAGAAGGGCGTCAAGGACATGAAGCACTAAGCCACGGCTCAGGGCATCGATGTAGTTCGCTTGGACATGATTTCGATTTAACTGTTTGAATTTTCTCGGGTTCAGTTTGCTCAGTGAGTGGCGGAGAGGTTTGGCGTGGCGAAGACTAAGAAGCGAAAGATCCGACGAAACGTGAGCCGAGGCGTGGCACACGTCAAGGCCACGTTTAATAACACCACCGTTACCATCACCGACACCAATGGCGATGTGCTGTGCTGGGCAACAGCCGGGACGGTTGGCTTCAAGGGGAGTCGTAAGAGCACTCCGTTTGCTGCTCAGCGTGCTGCAGAAACGTGTGCTGAACGTGCCTCAAAGTTCGGCCTGAAAGAAATTGAAGTGCGGGTCAAGGGGCCTGGCTCGGGCCGGGAGAGCGCGATTCAGGGTCTGCAAACCAGTGGTTTGTCAGTTCGCTCGATTGAAGATGTTACCCCTTTGCCACACAACGGTTGCCGCCCACGCAAAAAGCGACGTGTCTAATTGTTGAGGACAGATCTCTTTGCGGTTGGTTTGATTCCATCTCAGCCGCATGACAAAAATAAGGCTTTCGAGTAAACGTCATCACAGGCGATGGCAGGTAGAACGCCAAAGGATTACAGGCGTTAAAAGCGGCCGAAGCCAGAAGCGAGCAGCCATCAAGGAAGCGTGGCTAGATCGCCCTGCTGATCTGTATCGCAGGAAGTCTGTGTTACCGAAAGACAGTGCACATAAAGATTGCTGATGGCCGAGCGTCAGGAATCATTCAAGTTGAGAAAAGGGAGCAGATATGCGAATTCGTTGGCGTGGCCTTGAGCTTCCAAGCAGAGTCACACCCGAGCGTGAGACACTCACCAGCACGTACGGCAAGTTTACCATCGAGCCGTTCGAGCGGGGCTTCGGCGCGACGATTGGCAACAGCCTGAGACGAATCCTTCTTTCCAGCCTGGAAGGGACGGCCGTTACTCAGCTCAAGATTCAAGGCATCCAGCACGAGTTCACCACCATCCCCGGTGTTGTGGAAGACGTGACCGAAATCGTTTTGAACGTCAAGGCGCTGGTCGTCAAGAATCACGGGACGACTGCCAAGACGCTGCGTATTGAAAAGCACGAGCGCGGCGTCGTGACCGCTGGTGACCTGATGACTGATGATCAGGTTGACATTTACAGCAAGGACTTGGTCATCGCGACGATGACTGACGACGTCCCTTTCTTCCTGGAATTACAGGTTGAGAATGGTCGTGGTTACGTTCCGATTGCTGAGCGGATGGCCGAGCAGGAAGTCGGAGTAATTCCCCTCGACGCGATCTACTCACCGGTGGTTCGTGTCCGATACAAGATTGAAGATACCCGCGTTGGGCAGAAGACCAACTACGATCGGCTGATTCTGGAGATTTGGACCAATGGGACCATTACTCCCGATTTGGCCCTCGTCGAAGCTGCCAAGATCCTGCGGAAGCATCTCAACCCGTTCATTACTTATCGGGAGCCTGGTCCCGAGATGTCGCCAGAAGGTGGCCTCCGCAATATGCTCGAGGCAACTGGCTATGCACCAGTTGACCTCGAGTTGGAAGAAAAGCTGGGACAAAGCCTCGCAGAGTTGAATCTGTCGGTTCGAGCAACCAATTGCCTCGAATCGGAGGGAATCAACACGGTTCGCGATCTGGTGACCCGGAACGACGACCAGCTCCTGCAGGTTCGCAACTTTGGTGAAACAACATTGCAGGAAGTCAAAGACCGGTTGGCTTCCATTGGTTTGCGGCTGGGGATGAAGTTGCCTCAGTCGGTGCGGTAAGTTTGGTTTGTTTTCGCGAAGTTAAGCGCTGCACGCTGGCCAAGCATGCAGGATTTATTGGCAGAATTGACTGCTGTTAAGGGCATTGGTGGGTTATGCGTCACAAAGTCCGTGGGCGAACATTGGGTCGAAATGCGAGCCATCGCAAAGCGATGTTTCGCAATATGTCCGTGAGCCTGATCAACTCGATCGAGCCGATCGAGGGTGCCCCAAACGTGCCCAAGGTCCCCGGGCGAATTGTGACAACCCTCGAAAAGGCCAAAGAACTTCGGCCAATCATCGAGAAGCTGATCACTCTTGGTAAGCGGGGAGCCGTTCACGAGAAGGCCGCAGCCGAGTTTGCGACTACCGCAGCCAAGAACACGGCTGAGTGGAAGGCCTGGCGTGAGTCAGACCAATGGCAGAAGTGGGCCAAGGCCATCGCTCCTGCTGTTGCCTATCGCCGTCGCGCATTTGCTGCACTCCGAGACAAACGAGCGCTGGAATTGCTGTTTTCAACAGTTGCCGAGCGATTCGCAGATCGAGCTGGCGGATACACCCGCATCATCCGGCTGGCTGAGTTTCGCTTGGGTGATGCTGGCCGGAAGGCAATTATCGAGTTCGTTGGTGAACGCGATCGAGCACGTAAAGTACGCCGCGCACCAGTCGTTCGCGAAGACGCCTAAACCGCGTCCTTTGCCAAAAGAATTGAGAAGCTCGGTCGACATCGACCGAGCTTTTTTTACGGCCATCGGGCTATCGGTTTGCTGCTGGGGTGTGTGGGTGGCAGAGGGTGATCGGTTACCGAGTACTCTGGGCAAGATTTAGGAAACACGGTAATTTGACCCGTGTGATTTACTGGTCCCCTGAAGCTGCCAAACGTCGGTTGCGGGATAATGCGACTCGCGCCATAAGTGCGACAAAAGGCCGGTCGGGCCCAACTCACTTGGAAGAATGCGGAACGCCGCCAGAGAAGGGATTCTCGGAATGGGCTCATCCGGCGATCAGCCGTTCGATTTCACCGCGGCCATGCGGCTGGTCTGTGCGGATGTCTGCGAACGAATGCCCGACTTTGCCCACATCCGCATGGACCATGTGGCCGTTTCGTTTGCCCAAGCCCGCAGCAACGTCCTGCACGGGCTTCAGGCCAAGCTGACTCCCCTTCGGTTTGAGAACGGCGCACTCATCACCAGACGCGGCAGCACAGAGTGGACCATCCAGCGTGTCTACTCGGGCGAAGTGGAAATCCTTTATATCCTCACGTTCTACCTGCCCCGCTTTTTCCAGCATTCCTTTCGTGAGAAGCTCGTGACGGTATTTCACGAGCTCTACCACATTGGTCCTCGGTTCAATGGCGACATTCGGCGGATGGAGGGACGGTATCACGTCCATAGCCATAGCCAGCACGAATATGACGAGCATATGGGTGAGCTGGTCGACGACTATCTGTCCAACTCTCCCCCGGACGAAATTCTGCAATTCCTCCGACTACCGTTTAAACAGTTCCTCAAGCAGTACGGGGGAGTTGTGGGCTTAAAGGTCCCCATCCCCAAAATGCTGCGAGTCACCAACTCGCAAGATCGACCTCGGCTGACGGGTTAAGCAACCACGCAACGATTCGCCCCGCCCTTTGCGCCGGTTCAACCATCGCGGGTAAGCCGCAGGTAAACCACAGTTCAATAAGCCGCCCGTTTGCAACCTGATTAGCCAGAAGCAACTAACTGCGGTTCGTCGTTTGGCCATCCCAGATCCGTTCAATCACTGCCCGCCATCAATTCGCTACCGGGCAAGTATTGGCTGGTACCAGTTCAGCAGATAGTCGCGACTCGCACGCCGGTGATGCCGGGCGATTAATGAAACAGTCGAGTTCGCGGGCAGCTCAATCGCAGGAACGCGAATCAACTGGCCCCGTTCCAGATCGTCCTGACGAAACACTGTTTCGCCATTCGTTTCAATCAAGATTTCACCCACACTGTCGGGTGGATTATTCACATCGAGGCCAAACCCCACCGAAAACCGAGTCGGCTGGCTTCCCGTGGTAAACTCGATGATTGTGCCGGTTCGTGTTCCAAAGCCTGAAGCAAATCGCTCGCTGCCCGACTGCATCGGGCCTCCATCCCATGCTCTTCCAACGCGATAGCTGCTATTGGCCGCGCCACTGGCGATAACCAAATCTCCCAGGAAGGGCAAATGGGACGCTTCAAGCCCTGGCAGGTCGGTCACCCACTCCAGGCCTGCTGCGTGAAACTCAATCGAGACCACTTCGATCATCGATATGCGCAACGGCCGCGATGGACCTGCCGACGCGCCAGCCAGCTCAGCCGTCAGCATGCCATCAGCAACTGCCAAACTAGCCACCGTAAGCTGCGACCCGTTCGACAACAGCAGCTTGGCATATCGAGGATTTGTCGCTGGCGTGACAGCCAATTCGTCATTGAGGCGCAGCCCGCTCACCTGAGAGCGTGCCAGGGGAGTGGGTGGACCATTGGCCGGTTGAAGCTTAAGCATTGCCGCATCTAGCTCAAGCAATTCGCCGTTCAGTTTGTCTCCATTTTGCAGAATGGCCATATCCTTTGAAGTCGGCCGGTCGAGCACGCGCTGCCACGTCTCATGGTCTTGTTTTGAACCGGGCCAATTGAAATGGGCACCTTTAATCCAGGCCGATTCAAGTTCCAACAGGGGCCAATCGGGGTTCGAAACCCAAAGCGCGCTCGCTTTAGAATCATTCATCGACTGCAACGAAGCGTGCACGACATCGCCGTTGGTTAGCCAGATTGTGCGGGTCGGTTGAGGCCAGACCCAGCCATCCGGGAGTTTCCGGCGATAGTCGACAAGTTGTTCCCAGGTCAAGGCACGTTGAGCCGTACTCGATTCACCAGTGACCGCCAACAAGATTGATTCATCACTGACCGCAACCAGCGTTCCGGTCAATGTTGTCCCATCTCGCAGTCTACACTCGGCAACTTCATCGGCCACAGAATAGCGGGCTACGGCCAGCCCGCAGGCTGCTGTTATCAACCAGCAAGTCATCCACCGCAAAACGGTGGTTTCTGGCGAATGGTGGCGAATCACGATCAAGGTTGCCAAACTACTGAAGGTGGTGTGCGTGATGGGCAAGGACCAATACAATTAACCAGATCATGCCCGTTCAAACACGGGCGATTTCGTTCGTAGCTCGCTGTATTAGAGAGTTTTTCGATCCTTCCCAAGCACGGGCTACCGATACACGGTCTCATGTCGAGGAATCTCACCGATGCTCCTGCCACCCACCTTCTTGTTCGATTTCGAGTTTCCCGTTCAGCCGCTCGACCGACTGCCGACCGTGAAACAGTCTAGCAAGATTCAGGACAGCCAGCCCAAAAAGTCGACCCCAATCTGGACCGAAGCGCATCGCTTACCTGCTCTGAGTCAGCTCAGTCAGGAAGAACCGTTTTGCCACGTCGATATCGGCTGGCATGCTGCCGGAATCGGGCTGCGGTTTGAAGTCGAACGTCTTGCGGTTCAACCTCACCCGAAAAATCAGGGCCAACCAAACCAGCCGTACGACATCATTCGTCTCTGGTTCGACACCCGCAATACGCGAAACGTTCACCGGGCTTCGCGGTTTTGCCAAGCCTTCGAGCTCAAAATCTATTTTGACGAGCCAGCCAAAACGCCCCAGCTCGAGCATGTAGCAATCGACCGGGCACGCGAACCGAGCTTCGCCGGTTTGCCAACCCCCATACCGGTTGCATTCAATCAAACAGCAACCAGTTACACTGTTGAACTGGCGATCCCTGCGACTCGCCTGCAAGGCTTCGACCCCGACCAGTCGCAGCGGCTCAGCTTTTTTTACTCGGCCGAATCCTGGTTCCCCGGGGGGGAAGAGCTTCTGCGGCGACAGACGCTCACCGTAGGGGCTGAGTTCCCGTTCGCTAGCGATCCCAGCCTGTGGCAGACGCTGGTTCTTAATCTGTAAGGTTATGCCTTGTTGAGACTTGTGGCGTCGTGTCTTCATTTTGCGCAAGGCCGCTGCCGGCAGAATCGGCCGAATTTGCCGTTGACCAATCTGCCGTTTTCTGCGACTAGCTCCCCCTTTGTCGGCTGATTCTGCCACTTTTGGGCAGGCCGACTGTCTGGCGGTTTTGTCGTAAGAACCTTCCGAGAACCCGGTCGTGTCTGTTCGAAGCCCTGATTTGACTGTGCGGCAACAACGCGGTCAGCGGGTTCTCGACAAGGCTCTAAGGTAGAAAACGTGTCGTCAATCTTCGCCCTTGTCCTTACTTTTGCAGCTGCTGCTCCTGCTGGCCAAGTGGCCCGCCCCGCCATTTATGAACCTTCCACCAGGTTCGAAGCAGCCATCAGGGGGCAAAGTTCGTCCCCAACTTTTAGCGACCCACTGATTACCACGCCGATTCAGGCCCCCTCTGGTGCCCCGTACAATCCTTTCGTCCCCAATCCGGGCAACTCAGTTGGCCCTGGTCAAGACCCATTCCTTAACTTGGCCCCGGGCGAAATGCCCAGTTATGCGTCCCCCTATGGCCAACAGCCCTATGCACCGGGTGGAATGTACGGGGTCAATGGTCCTCAGCCTTATCGGCTCGGCTGGACGCCGCGCGTGGATGCGGGATACATCGGTACGTCAACAGTGAAGGCGCCCGGTGCAGGAAAGCTCGAGGTTGTCGAGTATGGGGCCTCGCTGCAGTACGTCACTCAGTTAAACGAGAGCATCATTTTCTCGACTACCCCCAAGTTTCAAGGCAGGCTATTGGAAGGACCAGGTTCACCGTCATTACCCGGTAGTCTCTACAAATTGGGCTGGGATATCGCGCTCGAAACAATGCCAGCCGCCGACTGGTCTTTTCGTATGGCGTTCGATCCATCGATCAATACCGACTTCCAGCAAGGATTGGGTGGCGATGCGTATAACTTCGATGGTGAATTAACCGCCTTCTATCGCGCCAGCCCAGAATTCATGTTTGTACTGGGAGTCTTGTATTGGGACCGCGTTGATCAATTCATCTTGCCCAATGCCGGGGTCGTCTGGACACCCGACGATCGTTGGGAAGTGAGGCTCCTCTTTCCCAAGTCCCGCATCAGCTACTTTCTGGGTAATTTTTGGAATGGCTCGCACTGGCTATACACCTCGGGCGAATTTCATGTTGAGTCGTACCAGATTGAAGTTCCGGGAGCGGTCTCCCGCAGCGAACAAGTTCAGTTCCAGGACTGGCGCTTAATGCTTGGCCTGCGTAGCGATCATCCCACCTACGAAAAGTTTTTAGAGGTGGGGGCTGTGATCGGCCGTGAGGTCGAGTACCGCCGTGGCACACCAGGCTTTGATATCTCCGATGGCTTTATTGCCCGGGCAGGCATACGCTACTAATACCTCATGCAGAAAGTTTCTTCCTGTGTCCGCCGAGCCGACGATGCCAATCGTCGGGTTGATCGTTGTTCGCTGAGTCGCAGATGACATGAACTAACTTCCGGGACAAAGTATTAGTGCCGTGTCTCACACAGATGGCGTCTTGAGGTTGTGTGCCACTGGCTATGCCAGTCTCTTCATTTTACTAGCATCTTGACACGACAGGACCGATTGCACCGGCAAAGCCAACAACCCTTAGTGATTGCCGGCAGATACCATTCTTCATTTACGAATCACAACAAAAGTGTTCTAGCCTCTAACCCATTTCGATGCTACGAACACCGCGTCCGTCAGTTATTGAAGGTCAAACCTCTCCCCGCAAGGAAATCATTCGTGAAGAACGCTTTGGCGATTGTGCTGGCTGCTGGCAAAAGTACCCGCATGAAGTCGGCCCTCCCTAAAGTGGTCCATGAAGTCTGTGGTCGACCAATGGTCGACTACGTCCTCGAAGCCGCCCGACTAGCCGGCGTGGCCGATATTGTGGCAGTGATTGGCTATGAGGCAGAACACGTGCGCGGCGTGATGTCCCACCACTCCGATGTCACTTTCGCCCTGCAGACCGAGCAAAAAGGGACCGGGCATGCGATTCAGATGTGCCTGCCTCAATTGAAGGAGCATGCAGGCCCTGTACTCATTCTGGCGGGTGATACTCCGCTGCTAAAGGCATCGTCGCTCAGGTCGCTGCTCGAAACCCAAGCCGAACAAAAAGCGGGATGCGTCATCGGGACCGCCTTCACCAGCCAGAACAAAGGGCTCGGCCGGATCGTGCGTGGAACTGACGGAAAGTTCGAGCGAATCGTTGAAGAAAAAGACGCCACCGACGAGCAAAAGAAGATCGAAGAAATCAACACCGGCTGCTATGCCTTCGACGGCCCCGCCCTCGTGAGTGCCTTGGGAAAGCTGACTCCGAACAACGCCCAGGGAGAGTACTACCTCACCGATTGTCCCGCCTTGATCCAAGCGATGGGACACCCTGTTGTGGCCACCCCGTCATTTACCATTACCGAAGCGTTGGGTGTTAATACACGGGTCCAACTGGCCGAGGTAACGCAGGCAATCCAGCGGCAAACCTGCGAACGACTGATGCTCAGCGGCGTGACGATTGCTGTCCCGGAGCAAACTTATATCGACCCGCAAGCCACCATCGGTGCCGATACCATCATCTACCCCTTTACTGCCATCCGCGGCGCAACCACCATCGGCAGCGAATGCCAGATTGGCCCCCACGCCATCATCGAAGGTCCCGTCGAACTCTTGCCCGGCACCAAAGTCGGCCCGTTTCAAGTGGTCCGCGGTTAAAAAGGTGTCAGGAACCTTTTTAACCGCCCGCGACCACAGCTTCCACCAACAGCCCTCCGAGCCGACGATGCCAATCGTCGGGTTCAGCGAATTCAAGCCTTCTTGAGCTTGAACACGTTCCCCCAGCGGGTAGCCCGACCTGCCTGGCGATAACACGCGGCAAGACCTGTTTGCACTCTAAGTTCTAACACTAACCCGCTTCCCCGCGGCCATTAGCTCCATCAGTCAAACCCGCGCCCATACGCGACGAAAGCCACCGCGTGGCTACGTGGCGCGTTGGTTGCCGAAGAGTTCGACGTGCTTCCTTGGGCAATAGTGGAAGCCATGTTTTGCGGCGAGCGGTTCCAGCCAGGTCGATTTGTAGGCCAGGGTCTCAGCGTCAATCCCTTGCGGCATCAGCCAGACATGCCCGGGCGGCACCATCGGGAAGTGTTGCAAATAGCTGAGCACTTCATCGATGTCGTCCGGGGTGTCGATAACAAACTTGAGTTGATAGTCATATTGGCTGATCAGTTGCTTGATGACTTCAGGTTGATGTCGCTGGTGCTGGTGTCGCGTTTGCCAGGCGTTTGGTTCTTTGGGGAGCGAATTACTCAGCTTGGGGCTAATCGACATGAGGTCGCAGGCGACATCGCGCTGAATAGTCCCCGCCGTTTCAATCGTGATATGCCAAGCCCGCTCGGCAAAGGCATGAGTTAGAGGAACAATCGCTGCCGGAAGTAACGGCTCGCCGCCAGTGATGACGACATGGCGGGTTTCGAATTCTTCCGACACTTTCAGTATGTCTTCTAAGGTATGCCAAGTTCCTTCAGGTTCACTGGAGGTGTAGGGAGTATCACAAAACCAGCAGCGCAGGTTACAGCCAGTGGTGCGGATGAAGACCGATGGCGTACCGGTCAGCGCACCTTCCCCTTGAATCGAAAAAAAGATGTCAGCCAGCCGCAGTCGCTGCTGGCTGGTCACTAACCCACTCATCAACTTCGTTTATCCTCGATCAGTACTCGATTCGATCAGCAATCTTGAGTGCTGTACTTGTCCTATTTCCCTCTTTCACCCGTTCGAAATCCGCCCATCACCTCAAACTGAACCACCCAATCGCACCCCCACTCCCGTAACCCGAAGCGTCAGTTTTGAAGTCACGTTTTTCCGAATGCCAATCGATCAACTGCTTCGAAGCATCATGAGTCCAGCCCGTTTTTCGTAACCCGAAGCGTCAGCGAGGGGCTTGGATCATTTGACGCTGCATGATGCGAAACTTGAATCAGCCCTCTATTTCCTGAAGTTTCTAGGGGGCTTCTTCTCCAACAGCGCAACTTCAAAAAGCGTCAGCGAGGGGCTTACTCCCACGAGCTTCATTGCTGAACAGCGACAGTCCCGACACGACAATCATTCGACGTTCTGCACCGAAGCCGTATGTTGCTAGCCGACGAACCCTCTACTCTCCACCTAACCCGCATATCGAATCGGATCCGCCACCCCCGCGTCGGCAAATCCTTTCAGCCGCAATAGACACGAATCACAATGTCCGCATGACAGGCCCTCCGGCGATGGATCATAGCAACTGTGCGTCAGGCTATAGTCGACACCCAGTTCGATCCCACGTCGAATGATCTCACCTTTCGACATTGAAACGAGAGGTGCGTGAACCTGCCATTTGGCTAAACCTTCTACCCCCGATTTCGTCCCCAGATTGGCTAATCGCTCGAAGGCGGAAATGTATTCAGGCCGGCAATCGGGATAGCCCGAGTAGTCGACCGCGTTGACCCCGATAAACAAATCTGAGGCCCCCAGTACTTCGGCCCAGGCGAGGGCCAGCGACAGGAAGACCGTATTTCGGGCGGGCACATAGGTAATGGGAATCGCGCTGGTCATTTCTCCTTCCGAGCGGTCCTTGGGAACATCGAGGCCACTCGTCAGAGCCGACCCACCAAAGGCCCGCAGGTCGATTTTGACCGTGGTTCGAACTTTCACTCCAGCCGCTTGGCAAACCCGCTCTGCTGCAGCCAGTTCGAAGTGGTGCCGCTGCCCGTAATCGAACGAAATCGCTGCCGGGGTGTAGCCTCTTTCTTTTGCCATCGCCAGAATTGTCGCCGAGTCGAGCCCGCCACTCACCAGCACCACTGCCGTTTTTTCATTTTTCATTTTCTACCCTCGACCATTCCCCTTTGTCTTCTTGCCTCTTGGCTATTCTGTTGGTCTTAAACAATTCTCGCGCAACCCCGCCAGTAATAGTAGAGGGGGAACATTTCTCGATTTCATCATTCGCTGGTGGCCAGATTTGGAGATGGCCAGACCGTTCGGTGTGCCTGACTTGCTTCCCGTAACCCATTCACTCTGGGCAGGTCCGATCTGCTTGGAGTACCTTGCTGGGGTATTTATAGGGCACCTTCAAAACAATTGCGCCTGCGGGCAACGATAAACCGTTGCATGGGAGACACTTGCAACTGACTGCCAGCGAAGGATTTGCTGAGAATTGCCAATCACAACCGTTTAGTTGGACACCATCCCTGCCCC
>JAIXVG010000067.1 GCA_027483145.1 Planctomyces sp. | reverse complement strand
GAACGAGCGGGAGTCTTTGAACTCACCTTTCAATTGCCAGCCAATATGAAGCTAGAGCAAGTCTATTGTGATGGAATGAAGCAATTCGATGTCGATGAAGCGAGCCAGACACTCAAAGTAACGATGGTTGAGAAGCTGCTGGGTGCTCGATCACTGACAATCATTGGCCAGTTTGATAAACCAGCACTCGCACCCGAGAAGCTAACGCTGCCAGTCGTGCAACCACTGGCAGTCGAAGTCGAGAATGGGCAACTACTGGTTTTAGCGACAGATGGCCTGGAAATCTCGACCGACTTGGCGGCTGTAACGAACGCACAGCCCGAATTGCAACCAATTGCCATTTCCGAGCCAAATATGCGGCTGGTTTCGGCGTGGAAGTTCTCGAAGCACCCTGTTTCGATTCCGGTTGCCATCTCGCAGCGACCGACACGGCTGACCGGAGAGGTCGCGACACGCATCGACTATCAGCAAAGCTCGATTGGTGTTGAAAGCCGCGTTACCGCGCTTGTGGAGTATGCAGGACTCGACACCTTCAGATTGCAGGTCCCAGCCGACGTCGCAGATCGGGTTCAGATTTCATTGGCACCTGATTGCGGGGCACCGGCGATTCAGCAGAAAACAAAAGGGGAAACGGCGAACGGTTGGACCACGTTCGATGTTTCACTGCAGCGCGAGTATGTGGGGCGGGTCCAGTTACTGGTCACATACGATTGGCCGAGTCCCCTTGATCCGACAAAACAGGCCGAGCCTGTCAGCTTGAAGATTGTCCGACTGCTTGCCTCGCCTGCCAAGGCTGATCGGTCACAGTCGATTACCGTCTCGAACCTGGTGGGAGAGATCTCCATCACTAAAGATCGGTCTCTAGCGGTCGAAGCTGTCGGCGAAGGGGCGGATGTTGAAGCTGTGGACGTTCGCGAGCTGAAGTCGGCTGCATCCGGTGCAATTGCCGGGTTCCGATACTTTCAACAGCCTGCCAGCGTTGTCGTGACAGCGGTCAAGTTTGATGTCCAGGGGATGGTTTCGACGGTTGTCAGTCGAGCCCTGGTCGAAGTGGTCCTCGACCGCGCCGGAACAGCCACTTATCGCTGTCGATATCGCCTGAAAACGGCAGAGCGGCAACGAATTCGAATCGACCTGCCCAATCGGATGGAGTCGTTGGGTGTATTGGTTGACCAGAAGCCTGTTGCGCTCGAAAAGAAAGTTGGCGTGCAGGCTGAGAAAGGCTGGGACGCCTATTCGATTAATGTCTCTCGCCCCACTTCGGCAGATGAGGCCTTCTCGATCACCGTTTTATTCAGAGATCCGCTTAGTCCTCCTGCCTTTGAAAACCGGGGTGGCAAAGCACTACTGCGACTGCCGCAATTGGGTGGAAACGAAACCGGAAAGGCAGCTATTCAACAGATTCGGGCTGCAGTGTGGGTCCCGGAAAGCTTCTCTCTGGTCGGCAGTCCTGAGGGATTTCGACCTGAGCGTCCAACCATGCCACTCACTCTCATCTTCGGCCGAGGTTCACGAGTGGTCGATACGGCTGACCTTGAGCGGTGGATTACAACGGATGTTTCTGGCGTGTTCGACTTCCCACGGGACGGGTCTGGTTATGTTTATACAGCTCTTGGTGCTCAGTCGGCACTTGAAGTGACCTGGTGGCATCTGCCGTTTTACACGTGGATTGTGAGTGGTTCGCTACTGGTGGCTGCGTTCTTGTTGCGCCGAACCACTTGGGAGAACAAGCTGACCATTCTGCTGTTGGTGGGGGTCGGATTGGCATTCGTTGGGCTGAATGATCGCGACCTGGCAGTTCATGCCTGGGGAGTCGCTGCCTATGGGCTGACAGCCATGCTGCTTCTGTGGACCTTGGCGACTTGCTTCGGACCGGCAGCCGCTAAGAGAAGCGAGTCGGCTCCTCCAACTGTGCCACCAACAGACCCGGCCCCCATGATGGGACCGAGCCCGGTTGCCAGTTAAAGGTAGTCTTCAAAACCTTCGTATTGGCTCTATCAGGACCAATTTGAAATAGACGATCCCCAGACAGTTAGTGCAATAGCTGCTTTATGTAACTTGTCCAATTCGAAGAAATGCACCCGACCATTTGCGTGGTCGGCTCGGCGAAACTTTGAAGACGTATTCTTAGCAAGCACAACCAAGTTCTCGGATAAGTTTTCAGTCCATTTGCTGAAATGGTGATCATCGTGAAAAACGTTTTGGCGAGAACACGGTTAGCTGGGTTGATCCTCAGGAACTGGCTCACCCGCGCCTGGGAACTGGGCACAGCCTATCCGGCATGGACAGTAACCCCGTTTGCAGTAACCGGTGTTAAAGCTTCACTGACGCGAGTGTCGCCAACCCGTAATGGACTTTGCTGCTCGATGCTACTGGCAGGATTGTGCGTTGTGGCGGTTTGGTTCGGTCTTACAGCGAACGTCGTTCGTGCAGTAGATCGTCCGCAAAATGGTCCGCCGGTCATCCACGTTCCGGCGTCTGAACTGGACGCCTTAGTTAATCGTGATGGACCGGGAGTTCTGCTTAGTAGCAATGATTTTGAAAAGCTTTTAGCGGCAGCTCGGCAACGACAGGTAACAAATCCCGAGTCGGGGCTGAGTCCGGCAATCACTTCGGCGAACTACGTAGCCCGTATCCAGGAATCGCAGCTTGTTATTGAAGCAACGCTCGAACTGCAGCAGTTCGAGCGGCCGTTTCATGTATGGCCTCTTCCATTCGGACGACTTTCAGTTGAAGAAGCGACGCTCGATGGCCAGTCAGCCAACATTCGGCGCAGTCCGGAAAATCTGCTGGAAGTCTGCTCGCTCACCCCGGGACCGCATCGGCTGCTGCTGACTCTCACTACTGAAATTGTCGCTTCCGGAAGTGATCAACTGATCGCCTGCCAATTGCTGTCCGGGCCTGCAGGGCAATTCAAGATTTCCGTTCCAGCCGGTCGGCAGCTTGAATTGGCGGCTGCCCAGGTCAGTCGGCCTGCGCCGCTCGATCAGGAAGCTCAATATACGATCCCGGTTGGTGGGCGCCCCGACCTGCAACTCCGAATTTCCAATCGAACGAAAGAGCAGGCCGCCGATCAGGTCGTGTTTGCGACCACTGCCCACGGCCTGGCGATTGGTTTGGGCGAAGTCGCGTGGCATGCGAAGACTTCGCTGCAGATCTTTGGCTCACCCATCGATGACCTGGTTCTGGAAGTCCCTTCGCAAGTCGATGTGGCGGCCGTCGATGCTGTCGGCCTTGCTTCGTGGGAACTGGGTGATGGGCCAACCCCGGATACAACCCGCATTTTCTTGCGGTTTCTACAAGGGATTGATGGCTCGCGTGAAATCGCGGTGCGCGGGGTCATTCGTGTTGCTGAAGCGGGGGAATGGTCAGTACCAGCCCTCGTGATCAAGGGTGTTTCTTCCCACGTTGGTGCGATTCACTTCAGACCGCAGGAGGGAATTCGCCTGAAGGTCAAAGCAGCCGAAGGGGTTCGTTTGCTGAATGCAGCCCAGCCAGAGTCCCAGCCAGGGACTCCTGCGGTATCGCATTACGCGATTTACAACGAACGCTTCACCCTACTGCTCGAGACGTCTCCCAAATCGGCTGAAGTAACTGCGGCCCTTGCGATTGCGTTGCAATTGACCGAACGAGAGATTCTTGCCCAGGCAAGCCTGACATTGGCTTCGCGGTATGCTGCGTTGTTCGATGCCGACTTACAACTTCCTGTTGACTGGGAATTGCTGGCCGCAGACTTGAATGGAACAGCGCTCACTTGGGAAAAAGTCCCCTCTCTGCCCGGGACAGAGCCGCAGCCGGGTTCGAACCTGGTTCGCTTGCGACTGGCCACACCAATTCCCGATCGAGGGACAGGGACCATCAGCTTAACGCTCAGGCGTCTGGTTGATGGCTGGCCCGTTGACAAATCACTCATGGAACTCGATCTACCCGTTGTAGGCTTGCCCCAGTCGAGCCTGACTGAACTGGCCATCGTTGTGACGGCCGAGCCGCAGTTCGACGTTGGAGTGATGACACTGACGGGGTTTGAAACTCTCCCGCTGCAAGGAGATTTAGAGCGTTTGCGAGTGGCGGCCCCAGGCACGACCGCCACCGGCCGCTTGAACGTCACTCGCAAACCAGCGCGTTGGTCGGCTGAAACGATCAGCTTCATTCGCATCGACCCGCAGATGCTGATGCTTTATACGGAACTGCTGCTCAATATCAGTGGCAGTGGTATCAGAGAAGTGACAATTCAGGTTCCTGAAGAGTTGGGGGACCGCCTGGAATTCAGGCCCCT
>JAIXVG010000534.1 GCA_027483145.1 Planctomyces sp. | reverse complement strand
TCGTAAGCCTGCGAAGACGAAGTTGCAATTGGTGGATGTTGAGCCAGTCGGCAACGACCAAGAAGTCGATTAGCTAAGTGAAGTAGTGGCGTAGGGTGGGTGAAGCGACGTCAGGAGTGTAACCCACCGCCACGTCTCGCAAATCGTCCCGGACTCGAGCTTTCGGATTCCTTCGGGATTCGAACTGCTAATGGTATGTTCCCGAGATGAGCAGTTTCGTAGGGAGCGTCTTGACGCACCGTTGAACAGGCCTGCTCGCTTGCGCTGTACGCCCAAGTGAAGTTGTGCAGGCTCCTGCCTGCCATTCTGGGGTATACGCAGCAGGGAGGCATGCGGAAGCCTGCCCTACGAACTGCGAATCTGAACTGCAAACCTAACCCAAACGCCCGCTCAATTTCTCCGAACTCCAAACGAAACAGGCCACGATGAAGCTGGTTCATCGTGGCCTGTTCTGTTTTTCAACTCTCACCACCGCCAATGATGGTGTCATCAGCAGCAGTACCGGCAGCCTACTTCCGGACGTCTGAATAGAACTTGGTCTGTTCTTCCAAGAGCAGCGGCTCAGGGTTTGAACCGGATGTCACTTTGGCCCGGAACCGCAAGTGACCTTCCTGTGTGCCACGGACAATCACTCGGTACAACGCTTGATTACCGGGTGCCAGACTGGCCAACGTCTTGAACATCACCAGCCGGTTTTCGCTTAGCGATTCGGTTGGTCCCTTGGCACTGATGACGTCGAGGCCAACTGGGAGTTCACAGATAATCGTCACATCGTTCTCGGCCTTCGAGCCATCGTTGCGAACGCGGATTTCGTAGGCGGTTTCGTTCCCCACTTCGACCGGATCGTCGACATCGGCAATTTCCAGAACAAGGGCCGATTCCCCTTCGACGACCGTGTTGACCTGCGAATCGATCTTGGCTCCTGCATCAGAGACCGCCTGGGCCAGGTGGCTGAATTCACCCAACTTGCCAGCGTTCAACTCGCAGCTCACCACGGCCGACTGATTTGGTTCGAGGCGACCAACAAACCAGGTGACCGTCTTGCGGGAGGCATCGAACTTGCCACCCTTGTCGGCCGACAGGAACTTGAACCCGTCTGCCACGGTTTGCATAACGCGGACATTATTGGTGGGGACACTGCCATTGTTGGTAACGGTCATCGAGTAGCGAGCGTTGCGCCCCTTATAGCGAAGGCCTGGGCCATCCATATCGAGCTTCAGCGTGGGGGCAATCACATTCACTTGAGCAATGGCTGAGCTGGTCACTTCGGCACTGGAAGTGGCCACGAAGTTGACGGCGTGGGCACCACCCTTGACGGCCGACAGCGGAACGCGGACGGTTTGAGAATCACCCGGGTTGAGCGACCCAATTTCCATCAGCAATTGCTTCCCCTTGGCGTATTCGAGGCCTTCGGGAACTTCGGCGATCAGCCGTACATCGTGAGCCACACCCGAACCAGGGTTCGAGATCGTCACAACCTGAGCAGCCGAATCACCCACCATCACATCGGTCGGGCCTTTGACCAGTACCTTCAGAAGTGGTTCTTCAACACGGAATGTCGCTTCAGCGGTACCGGTTAGGCGAACATTGGCCGAAGTGGCCAGGTCCCCGCGACGGCTCGGAATCAATTGAATCAGAATTCGATGCTCGGCCCCTGCTGCCAACCCGTCGATGGTCCAGGTCAGTTGTTCAGCAACAGCGGTCGGCTTAGGTTCAGCGCTAGTAAGACGTACGGTAGCGGGGAAAGCAGCATCAACAGCCAAAGAACCAGCAGGAATATTGCCGGTGTTCTTAACCAGCAACTCCAGCGTGCACTCCTGACCGACGTTAATGTCAGACCGGCGAACCCACTCGATCGAGACCGAGGGAACCTGCGGCAAAACATCAAGTGTTCCAGGGGCCGGCTTGGAAACAACGACACCCATGCCCTTGGTTTTGCCGGGCAGGTTGACCGTCTTTGAGCCAACCTGCTGAATGTAGGACTTGTCGGTCACCCCTTCGGAACGCTCGAAACCGGCTGGGACCACCCCCTCTGCCGACTCGGGCTTTGTGCTCGACGCAGCCAGGGGAGTCTTGGTTGGCTTACCCAACTCTGGTTCAGCCGCATCGTCGGGCATCGCCGGAGGAGTCTTGTTGTCCGGGGCGATGGTTGGCGACTTGCCAGCCGGAGCCGACAGATTCGTGTCCCCAAACAGGTCGCCGTAGAAGTTCTTCACTTCCTGCTCTTTGGTGGCCTTAGGGGCCGGAGCAAGTGGTTTCTTTGAATACTTGGAAGCATAGTCGGCTGCCGTCGGTGCACCCGGCAGGCCAGTTTTGGCCCCACGGTTTACACCTGGCACTTCGGCCTCAGCCTTGGGGGGCTTGCTCACGCCGATCTGAATCGGTTCAGCCGCGTCGACATTGGCGGACATCCCAGCCGCCCCAAATACTGCGAGTAAAAGGATCCCGCGACGCATGGCTAACACTCCTTAGTTGGCCGCAAACCAGTTCATTTTCTTCGAGGCAGGGGCAGACGCGCGGGCCGATTCCCGCAGTGGACGCTAGTCTCCAACTCATCTATCTTTATCGGGGGAAGCGATTGCAGGGCGTGAGTCATTCTGGCAGTTTGTGAGGATTTTGCGGTTGTTGAGGCCTTGCGGGAATTCGCTGAACTGCTCCTGCAACGTTGAATCGGGCACCCGGAGGCCGATTCAGGTCTCAATCAGCGTCCGTTTTTGCGGCCAGGCCTCTTGAACTGGCGGAAATCGCCGATGTGATTGAATTTCCCGTTCCAAGCGGGGAAACTATTCCCGATCGATCGAATGAGAAGGCCGAGCGGGCTTGTTGCACGCAGGCTGCCGATCGGTCGCAACAGCCCGGCAGGGAATCGGCCGACTGATGCCGAAGCCAAAGTTCGCGTAGCGAAGGAATCTCACCGGCAATGACCGAACTATCGCAGGTCGTGTTTCTGCAACAACTTGTGCTCGCCGCAGATGTTCCCAGCGCGGGGGCGGCCGGACTTGGTTCGGCTGCCACGATTTTGCTCGCGGTTTGCATCTTTCTTTATCTGGCAGTCCTGATGGGGATTAGCCTCATCGCCTCGAAGAAGGTTGTTAACGAAGAGGACTATCTAGTTGCTGGCCGGTCGCTCCCCCTGTTTTTGTGCTGGGGGTCATTGATTGCAACGTGGTTTGGTGCGGCATCGATGATGGCCGCGAGCGAAGCGGCCAAGCAAAAGGGACTCTTAGGCGTCATTCTTGACCCCTTTGCCTGCTCCGCAACACTCATCCTGGCCGGTTTATGTTTTGCAGGCCCGATGTGGCGATTGAAGCTATTGACCACGGGAGACTTCTTTCGGCGGGCCTACGGGCCAACCGCAGAAATCGTGGCTGGCTGTATTCAGGTGCCTGCTTACTTTGGCTGGATTGCGCTCCAGTTCAAGGCACTGGCCGATGTGCAGAACGTCTACTTTGGGATTGAGCGAAACACCGGGATTTTTGTCGCTTGTGCGGTCACGTTGTCCTACACGATGGTCGGTGGAATGTGGTCGGTCACGCTGACCGATAGTCTGCAGATCATCATCGCGTTCGGCGGGTTATTGATTCTGGCATACAGCACTTATTCGAGCCTGGGAGAAGGGTCAGCCTTCGCCGGGTTCGACAAAATGCTGACCGAAACCCCGCCCGAGATGCTGACGTTGTTGCCCCCGGCCACCGCAGTCGCCATCCTGGCCTACAGTGGCACCTGGGCGACGGGTTTGTTTGGAAACATCCCTGGGCAAGACCTTCAGCAGCGGATTTTCTCTGCCAAAGATTCTCGAACGGCATCGGCTGCCTGCATCTGGGCCGGAATTATCTATCTAATCTTCGGCATGATTCCAGTGGGCCTGGGACTTGTTGCCCAAATCACTGACCCCGATATCGATGGAAAAATCATTCAGTTGCTGGCCGGAAAATACCTCAACCAATGGATGGCTGTGGTCTTTGTGCTGTCATTCATTTCGATTGTCGTTTCAACTGCAACCGGGGCCATGCTCGCCCCTGCCACAATTCTGAGCCATAACTTGCTGGGCCGCTTCAAAATCTTCAAAGGCCGGGGACTGGTTGTTGAACGGGGTTGTGTTTTTCTGGTTGCAGCCGGTGCCATCGTGCTGGCCTATTCCGGCGAAAGCAACATGGGCTTACTGGACTTGTCGCTTTCGATGCAACTGGTGGCCCTGTTCGTGCCGTTAGCCATGGGGCTGTATGCTCGACCACGTTCAAAGTGGTCTGGAATTCTGGCGATGAGTTTGGGCTTTACTGCATTTATGACGCGGTATCTGGCAGAGAAGATCTTTTTTGCGGTCCCGACCGACTTGGCCGCTCAAGGGGTCGACTTCCTGGGCTATATGGGAACATGCTTCCCGAACGCGCCAGGTCTGGCCCGCGACTTGGCAACGGTTCCGGCTGACCTGTACGGATTGGGTGCCAGCATCTTCGGCTACCTGCTTGGCCAGGCGATCTTCTTCCGCTCGGCTCCCATCAATGACGATGTTCTGAAGCAAGCGTGGCCCGACGCGAAGCTGGACTAGTCGGTCTCGCCGTCCAATGCTCGATGCGACTGGCTTGTTTTGCGTCGATTCGCGAGGCTGTGCGCGGACCGTAAGCCCGCCTTAAGACTCGAGCCTTTGGTCAATGCTGCTTCAGTCCAGATGGTTCAATGAACTGGGCCGGTTGAAGAGGGACTTCGGTCCGTTCTTGCTGGCTTATGCTGATTCATCAGCGGTGAACTTTTCGTTGCTGGTTGGTCTCCTGATTCAGGGGGATGATCCGAAATCGCAAAAAACTGCCGGCAGCCTACCGACTACGACGACCACGTGCGGAGAGCCGGGTTCTTTCCTTCATTGGCAAGGAAAGAGGCGGATGCAGTGAGTGGGTGCTGGTCCAGGCCTCAGGTCCGAAAACCGTCGGGGGGTGCCGAAGCTGTCGTATCGGTAGAAACACTTGCGATAAGGCAAAACTGGGGTTGGCCAACCTGCGTTTAAGGGGATGGTAGAAAACTGTCCCCTCACCCTATCTGGCGATGTTGCGCGACTGGAGAGATTTTTCATCAACAAATAGGCGGTTGAGGGTTTGGAGATTAGGGGAAGAGAAAGGCAATAGACTGGCGGGTGAGGGGGGAGTTGTTTGAATCGGCTTTTTTTGGGGTAGAAACGACCTCTTGAATGGCTCCTTTTCATGCCATGCGGCACGTTGTGAAAATCGTGTGAAAATGATATATTTCACGACTCGATTCAACGGCCGGGAATGTTCGGAAGAACGTCGCACAACCGGTTGCGAGCTAAGAGTTTAAGAAAACGACTCTGGCTGCATTTCTGGTTCTTTTTCTGGGCTGAAAAGCCCTTTGTTCAATTGTGGAGCAACTCCTTTGTCTAACGGTGACGGATCACTCAGCGAATTGCCAGCAAGTTCAGACAACGTTGTCGACGTGGCAATTCAGGATGAGATGCGGACCAGCTACGTCACTTACGCGATGAGCGTCATTATCAGCCGGGCACTTCCCGATGCCCGCGATGGCCTGAAACCGTCGCAGCGGCGCATTCTGGTCGCGATGAACGACCTAAACCTTGGCCCGAACTCGGGACGGGTCAAATGCGCGAAGATCTGCGGTGACACAAGTGGTAACTACCACCCGCACGGCGATGGGTCGATTTACCCGACGCTGGTTCGCATGGCCCAAAACTGGAACATGCGCGAAGTTCTGATCGACAAGCAAGGGAATTTTGGCTCGCTGGCAGGCCTGCCCGCAGCAGCCATGCGATA
>JAIXVG010000322.1 GCA_027483145.1 Planctomyces sp. | reverse complement strand
GTTCCTCGCCGGGTTGGCGTTCATGCTTTTCGAGCCATCGCAGGTATAGCTCGATCTGGCCTTTATCAGCGGCAGTAAATTTGCCGATCTTCAGCTCGATCGCAATCAATCGCTTGAGTTTACGATGGAAAAAGAGCAAGTCGAGGTAGTAGTCATCACCGTCGATTGTGATTCGTTTTTGCCGGTCAACGAACGCGAAGCCCACTCCCAATTCCAGGATAAACTTCTCCAGCTCGCGAAGAATTGCAGCTTCCAGCTCTTTCTCGGAGTAAGTGTCCTTCAGCCCCAGAAAATCGAGCAGGTACGGATCGCGGAACACCATGTCGGGACTGAGTCGATCCTCGTCTCGCAACCCTGCCAATTCTTTCTCAGCTAGCTTGGCTGGCTTTTTCGACAGCGCTGTTCGCTCGAAAAGCATCCCTTGGACTTTGGCTCGGAGAGTCCGAACGCTCCAGCGCTCAATACGACACATCTCAGCGTAAAAGTCCCGTTTGAGTGGATCATCCAGCGGAATGATTTCGACGAAATGACTCCAGCCCAATTCTGCCGACAGTGTCGACACAATTGAGCGATCTGGAAACACCTCCGAGAATCGAATCATGCGAAACAGGTTTCGGCTGGAAAAGCCATCGCCAAATTCGAGTACTAATTGTGCCGACAGTGTCGGCACAATCTCATCACCATAGCTCGCCCGTGTCGACTTCAGAACCTCGGTGCGGATAAGAGTCCCGACCTCCCAATACAGCGTCACCAAAGCAGCATTGACAGCAGACGCAACGCGCAGCCTGGTACCCGCAATCAGACCACGAAGTTCGTTCAAAAGGGAAGCGGTACGCGAGAAAGACCGTTCGCCGAGTTGAACAGTCAACCGTTTTGACTTCGCTTGTCGCTTTGCCATGCAAGCACCTTACCACCCAACTACTTAATCACATCGGCAATCCAGCGTTCAAGCCCAGCCGACAGGTCAGCAAGCGCCCCCTCAACTTGCGCGGTCGCCGCCTCGGTCGCCTGCCCTGCAGGGGCTTTGCCAAACAAGTAGAACTTAATCTTTGGCTCGGTTCCTGACGGCCGCATCGCCACCCGCAATTCGCATGGTCCAGTCACTGCGTCGACAAATAACAAGTCACCCTTTGGCTCGGGAACAGAACGAAGCGTGGCGTTATCGGGCAGCGACCGGGCTTCGTGCAACTGATAGTCAACCACATGAACCAGCCGGGCAGCACCCCAGGCAGCGGGTGACTTCGACCTGAAGGCCTGCATAATGGCCGAAATCTGTTGCTGACCCGTTGGCCCGGTGCAGGTTCGCGAAATCTGCTGCTCGACGTACACCCCATACTGACCATAAATCTCATTAAGTCGGTCGAGTAGCGTCTGTCCCGCAGCAGCCAATTCTGCGGCCAGCTCCATGACATACACCGCCCCGACACAGGCATCTTTATCCCGTGCATAGCTTCCTGCTAAATAGCCCAGGCTTTCTTCGCTGCCAAACAGGAAGCCCTCTGGACCTTCTGCATCAATTGTTGCACCAATGTACTTAAAGCCCACCAGAAGCTGATCGATGCATCGCACCCCATACTGCTTGGCAATCGCAGCAATCAGCGGCGTCGTGACCAGCGTTTCGACCACGTAATGTTGGGGCGACAGCTTTCCTATCTGCTGCCGCGAGCGCAGCACATGATCGACCAATAACGCCCCTAACTGGTTACCAGTCAAAAACTGGTACTCGCCCTCTTTATTTTGAACCATCACCGCTAACCGATCAGCATCAGGATCGGTCGCCATGATCAGCGCTGCCCCCATCCCCTTGGCGGCTGGAATGGCAGGCTCGAACACCTTGGGCCGTTCGGGATTCGGCAATTGATCAGGAACATTCGGAAAGCGCCCATCCGCAGCCCGCTGACCTTCAAAGATTTCAACGCCGTCAAATCCAAGCTCGTGCAAAACACGATAGACCGAGGTCTCTCCCACACCATGCAGCGGCGTATACAACGCCTTCACCTCGCGCTTGGCCGATAAAGAAATCTGCGACACGGCCTGAATGTAAGCTGCATCAACCTGCGGGCCGATCACTTCAATCTGCCCGGTCGCAACCCCTTCTTCGAACGATACCGCCGGAATTTCCTCGGCGGTGTACACACACTCGATAATCCCCTTATCGTGAGGAGGGAGTACCTGGCAACCGGTCGACCAATAGGCCTTGAAGCCGTTATCAGCCGGTGGATTGTGCGAAGCACTAATCATAATGCCGCAATCGCATCCCAAATGCCGAACGGCAAAACTCAACTCGGGCGTGGCCCGTGGCCCATCAAATAGATAAACCTTCAGCCCTTGGGCCGCACAGACCCTGGCCGAAAGCTTCGAAAACTCGATCGACCTCAGTCGCGTATCGCACGCAATCACCACTTTCCGTCCGAATTCACCATTGGTTCGCTTGGCATAGGTCGCCAAACCCCAGGCCGACTCTGCGATCGTGCGGGCGTTAATCGTCGCCGCCCCAAACTCGCTCATTTCGCCCCGTCTGCCCCCAGTCCCAAACGGAATGTCGGTCCAAAAGAGCCGATCGAGCTCGGAAAACTTCTTTTCTTCGATCAGCGTTAGCACCGCCTCGCGGTACTCAGCATACGCTGGTCGAGTCAACCACTTCCCAATGATGGGCTCACTCGACGCTGTCAATTGACCAGCCAAAACCCCTTCAGCCACGATATGCTTTGCCGCTTCAACTCGCTGTTGGTCCAAGACAAAATCTCCATCTGACTTATTCAAAAAACGGCTGATGCTCAAACTGCCCTATAAAATCGGTCGATAGCTGCTGGCTCGCTGCCTGAAAGGCACTCCGATCGGCTCTAAGAACCTTTCCGAATACCCGGTTGAACCTGTTCGAAAACACTTCAATTCCAGACCAGAGCGGGATGCATCCGAGGGTATTCGGATGGGCTTCGAGGTCTACCCTAATCTCAATCAGAACTCTAATAATTAAGGGTGTAGTTGACGATTGGTTATGACTGCTCCCCAGGCTGGCAGCAACCCCATTCGTTTCTTCCCCTCCCAAAATGGGCATTTCATCACTTCGGTTTTCCGACGAACCGATCTAGCCGTTCCAATTGTCACTGTTCTGCAGCCCCTCGTTCTTGATCACTCACAAGAAATGTGAGAATTGGATAAAGGGGCGAAAACATCTGCCTCGTTAACCAGCCAGCACCCCAAAATTTCCCTTGACTTCGCCTCCGCAAAACTCGGCCGTTCCCATCATGGCCTATTGGTCCACAAATCGGCTACAACATCGGTGAATCAGCGGGCCGGAAGAACTACAGAACTTCGAATCTGGTTGGTTGGCTGAGCTTTCCAGGTCCCATCGCAGACTGCTCCGGTTTCGCTATAACAGGATTTGTCGGCTGAGCCTTTAGAAGTTGTTTCAAAGCCATCTGGCGGAAAAGTCGACAGCGTGATCTGTCGAGGCGAACCTGCCACCAACCGGGTACTGAAATAGCCTCTAATCGTTCTCTCTTAATCCTGAACGCTTACTCGCTGACAACCAATATTCACGTCCATTCTCAATAAAGCATTGATCTATGTGCGGTATTACCGGCTGCTGGCAGCCGCAAGGGGCAGTTGAATCAGAACTGCACGAAACCATTCAGGCTATGACGGCCGCTCTCCATCACCGTGGTCCTGATAGCCGTGGAAACTGGGTATGGCCCAACGTTGGCCTTGCCTTGGGTCATACCCGCCTTGCCATCGTCGACCTCTCCCCGGCTGGGCATCAGCCCATGCACTCCCGCTGCGGGCGATTTTCGATTGTCTTCAATGGCGAAATCTACAACCACTCTTCACTGCGCGAAAAACTGGAAATCGCAGGCAAAACATTTCGCAGCACTACCGATACCGAAGTCTTGCTGGAAGGCTTCTCGGCCTGGGGGATCGTCCCAACCATCGAACAATCGATTGGCATGTTTGCCATCGCCGTCTGGGACAATCACGAGCAATCCCTCACGCTCATTCGCGACCGCCTCGGAATCAAACCCCTCTACTACGGCACAGCTCTCCACCCCGGCTCTCACCAGCAGCAGTTCATTTTCGGGTCGGAATTGAAGGCATTGACCGCCAACAGGAAGTTTGAACGGCGCATCGATCGCGATATTCTCCCCATCTTTTTGCGTCACAACTACATTCCAGCCCCCTTCTCGATCTACAAAAACATCGCGAAGCTACCCCCCGGCTCAATGGTCACTTTGAAAGCGACCAACACCATCTGGCCACCAGTGAGTCGCTATTGGGATCATCGCGATGTTGCCGTCAAACGACTGATAAATCCATTCAGGGGATCATACGAAGAGGCCTGCGAGGAACTCGAACGACTTCTCATCAGCTCGGTCAAACTGCGGATGCTGGCCGATGTCCCGGTTGGCGCCTTTCTCTCAGGAGGGATCGACTCGTCTCTGGTCGTCGCCTTAATGCAAGCCCAGTCAACCAGGCCAGCTCGCACCTTCTCCATCGGCTTCACCGAAGCCGAGTACAACGAAGCTCCCTTCGCTCGCGCCGTCGCAAATCACTTAAAAACCGACCATACCGAGTTCATCGTTACGCCTGCCGAAGCAATGCAGGTCATTCCCGACTTGCCCAAAATCTACGATGAACCATTCGCCGATTCGTCGCAAATCCCCACGTCTCTGGTCTGCCGCCTGGCCAGACAACACGTCACTGTAGCCCTATCCGGTGATGGAGGAGACGAATTGTTCTGCGGATATCGCCGCTACTTCGATGCACTCCGCCTTGGCCGCCTCACCGCGGTTACACCTGCTAAAGCTCGAAGATTGGCCTCGTTAACACTCACCGGGATCGCGCAACAAATCGGCCGATGGCCACAAGCTCAAAAGCTGTTAAGGCGTGGAGCAAACCTCTTATCAGAATCGAGCCCATCCGGTGTTTACAAACGCAACATGCAACATTGGCGCGACCACGAATCGGTCCTGCTGAATGCACATCCCCCGTCCACCCAGTTCGACTACCTGATGAGAAACCCCATCGCCCGCGATTTACAACATTCGTGGATGTTCACCGATGCCATCACCTATCTCCCGGATGACATCCTGACGAAGGTGGACCGCGCCAGCATGGCTGTCGCCCTCGAAGCCCGTGTGCCGCTCATCGATCACCGAGTGGCCGAGTTCGCGTGGTCAATTCCAATCGACTTCAAGCGAAAAGACCGAACTGGCAAGCTTCCCCTGCGTACGCTGCTGGCCAAGCATGTACCTGTTTCGCTGTTCGATCGACCCAAAACCGGGTTTGGCGTACCGATCGATCACTGGTTGCGCGGACCCTTGCGCGAGTGGGCCGAAGACCTCCTCAGCGAAGACCGCCTGCGCGACGATGGCTACTTCAATCCAGCCGAAATCCGCAAAAAATGGCAGGAACACCAAACCCGCAAAGCTGACTGGCACTACCACCTGTGGGACGTTTTGATGTTTCAAGCCTGGCTCGCGGAGCATCGTTAGCCGAAGTTATTCATCAGCGCTGAATCTATCAGCCGCAACGCACTAGCGTGCGGTTTCTTTGTCGTTCTTTCGGACTTGGAACCCAAAACGCTCTGTTTTTGTCAGGTGGCCCAGCCAGTCTGCAGACTGGCTGGGCTGCGAAGCAGCAAGAAGCCGCGCCATCCGCTGACACGCAAATACAGGCTGTTTGCACTACTCTGGTCATACGATGTTGGGCTAAAAAAGTTGTGTCAGACTCTTCCGACCCATGGCTCGGGCTTACGCATTTCAGCCATCGCCCGTCATTCCTCCAGCTTCACTTCCTTCGCACCGCCAGTAAATCGGTCCCCTGGTAACCGTAGTCGCACGGTCCCCTTCATTGCCGAAACCAACTGCCAGAACTCTTCGGGCGAGCTGACGCTCCGCCCGTTTACCGCATCAATCAAATCACCAGCCTGCAGCCCCTGCTTTTGGGCGGCACTTCCTTCCTTCACCGCCAGCACAATCACAGCGGCCTGAAAGTCCGTCTCGCGCGTAAAGTACTTCTGCCTGGCTGTCGTATAATCGACCGTTAGTCCTCGCCATATCGGATAGCGGGTCCGCGTTGCAATAATCCCCTCGTCATCACGGACGGGCCACTTCCCCAGCCGGGCAACAACGACTTGCGGATCGCTTTGGCCCTCTCGCAACACATTCAACTTGACCAGATTTCCAGGCCCTTCAAGCCCCACCAATCGCATCAGGTCATCCCGCGAGTCGGTGTTTTGACCGTTAACACTGAAAATCAGGTCCCCATCCTGAATCCCAGCCAGATCAGCTGGTGAAAATCGCATCACCCGCTTGGCCTTCACTGCCTTTAACGGTCGATTCAGCCCATCCAGCTTTCGAGGTAATTCATCCTCCACATCCTCCATCTCAATCCCCAGAAACCCATACTCGACTTCAAAGCCTTTGCTTAAGCTGTCCACAATTCTTCGCACATGCCGATCGATGGGAATCGCAAACCCACCCGCTTTCTCGTAACCCTCAATCGCTGCTTGCGATGTCGTCAGTCCGACCAATTGACCATCGGTGTTAACCAGCGCCCCGCCGCTGCTTCCAATGTTGATCCTGCCATCAAGCTGCCACAGCGTTCCCAGATGATGAATCGTTGGCTTCCGCTGAAAATCATTCGGCGGCAAGAAGGGGTCAGGAATAGGCTGGCGAAATGAATTGGCAATCATGGCCAACCCCGCGCTCGCTGACCCATCACGAGCCATCGCGTATGGGTTACCCAGCGTTAACACCATTTGTCCCTTACGAAGGACGCCAGCATCCCCCAATACGAAGGCCGGGATCTCTTCGGGCCGCAGATTAATCGCCCCCGGCGCAAACTCTAAAACGCACAGATCGCTCCGCGGATCTGCTGCCCTCACCTGAGCGCTGCATCCACGCCGATTCCAGAATCGAATGACAATCGGCGATACCTCGCCTGTTGCCTGTCGTCCCGCGCGGCTCGTCACAGCATGATAATTCGTCAAAACCAGCGGCTCGTTCGTTCCCGCTGCCCGAATAATCACCCCGCTGGCAAACTCATAGGGTAGAAGCTCGGTTAAATCGGGTGGCTCGAATGTCCCTTCGAACTCATCCCCCCGTCGCTGAACCGGACCATACCTCAGCACCGCCACCGTCGCCCGCTCGGCGATTTCCACCGCTTTAACGAATACATCGCCACCAGCTTCTGCTGCCACCGCCCTACTGGCGACAACATCCAGCAACAGGAACGACGCCATCCAGGCCGCAAAACAACACAGCCAGGGAGATGGCAAAGCAGGCAAGGCAACAGCCCTGACTTCAGGCAAGCAAACAGATCGCATCTCAGGCCACAATCGAAACAAACCCCGTGGAAACCGACCCGCTCGGATTGTACCGGTTTCACCAGCCAGAAACGTGACTCACCCTTCAACGGCCACCAATTTCTTGAGAACGGGCCAACCGACACCAAGGCGACACGGCGCTTGCCGTCGGTTCCCACGACAAGCAACAACTCACGGAGCCGACGATGCCAAGCGTCGGGTTCTTCAAACCGTAATCACACACCACGCGAGAATTCAACCGCGCCGGCGCAGGACAATTAAGCCGACCGTCTACCGGCTGAATCGCCAGGTCACGGCGCAACTCTATTCCTGAATGATAAACTCACCATGACTGGCAGGAATCAACCCGCGGGCATCCGGCGCATCGCCACGCAATACGCGGCCCAAGTCTCGAATCAGGATCGGACTATCGCCGTAATAGGCATGCCCCACCCCCAGCCAGGAATTATCAAACAGCTTGCTGGCATCAACCGTCTGCACCCAACCTTGCTGGGCCAGTTCAGCCAGAACCAGGCCCCCCAAACCCAGCCGCTCATACCCATTCACGCGTGCTGAAAGTTCAAGCGCCTTGTCTGCTTTCGAGGTATAAATCGTCAGTCGCTCACTGGCTGAACGAATCGCTGGAGCAATCTGATTCTTAAAGACCTCTGCATCAATATCGGGAGCAGCCAGCACCACCTGCGAGAATAACGGAGCCAGCCGCCGCGTTGCGGGGTCACTCATCAACTCTTTCAGCGACATTGTCAACACGCGCGAGCCCATGCTATGCGCAATCAAGTGAATCTTCTCGGCACCTGATGCTCGGGCGATCATTTTGAGAAACTGCACGCAGTGCGGTGTCGTCCATTCGGCATTGGTCCAATCGACGTTGTAGTTTCCATGATTTCCCGCCGGCCACGTGTAGCTGATCGCCGCACCACGAAAGTTAAGGTCATAAGAAAGCTGCGCGGTTCGTCTGACTGCTTGTTCGAACGAGACGTTGTATCCATGGATAAAAATGATCGCTTCCCGCTCAGTCGATTGGCCAATCTTGTCGCGCAGCGCATTGATAAACGGCAGCGTATCGAGTGGCGTAATCGGGTCTAAAAGCAGAATATGCTTGCGAGGATCGGCCTTGCCACCAAAACTTGGCTGCTCGATCTCCCCCGGCTGATGTGAATAGGGAATGCTGACCAGGCATGCACCGTATTCCAGATCTCCCCGCTTATGGCCATAAAACTCAGCCGCCTGCGATCGACCTGTTCGCGCCCGATCGGTCGCATAGTAGACAAGCTCAGTCGAAAACTTCTTTGAATCAACTCGCGGCATCTCTGGCGGTGGGCCCAGAGGATACTCATCGGCCTCAGCCGGCAAGCTGCCCATTTGACCCATGCCAGCCGGCCGAGGAATACCGTCTTTGGCAATCGCAAGCGGCAGCGGAGCAGCACCCCCTGCTACCTGCTCGTCAAGCGGCAATGGAGTGAGCGATTCAAGGGGTGAACCCTCGAGCCGCTCCGCAGGAAGGTCCGCCGGAAATAAGGCCTCGGCCGTCTTAGGACCAACCCGAATACTTGGAAGTCCCTGCCTAAACCCCGTTTGATTTTCGGCAGGAACCTGACTCATCAACGGGTACTCGGATCCGGAATCAGGTGCGCTTGTGAAAGAGTTGGTCGTCGCAACCTCTTCGCTACTCCCCAAATCGACCGCACTGAAATCGTCTGAAGAAACCGATTCGCTCGACGACACCAGATCGATTTCCGACCCACTGCGAGCAGCACAACCCAACAGTGGATTCGCAAGCAACCCGGTTGCGATCGCCAGCCATAACCAGGCAGCCGAGAACCGCCAATTGGACAGCCCACCGTTTGCGATCATATCGCTACGACGAAACCCAACTCGTGGCCATTGCCAGCCGCTGTGACCATCCATGGCCGCTTCCCAAAAAAACCTTCCGCAATTCACTTCGAAAAATCGGCCCGGCCGTCGGGTTCACCTGCACCAAAACCGCACTCGCAATCTCGAGTCAGCTCAGTCACAAAACCCATTTGCCGGGTGATTATCTCTAACGAAGTTATCGGTCTTCGGGATCAGCCTCCCCCAGTCGACATCTCAAACTTGAGCCAAAATCAGATTCAGCTCAAATTTTGAAACTGCCAGAACCGCTCAATTCGCCCGACTTAACTCGTGTACCAATCCCGCTATTCATCGTCGCTGGAAGCCTTGACCGTTTCGATCACTGGAATCCCAGCCGCATGGGAGGCCAAAACCTTCTGTCGAATCTCTTCGAGCATTTCGGGGCGTTCCTTCAGGAACGCCCGCGACTTATCTCGACCCTGACCCAAGCGGGTTTCGCCATACGTAAACCAGCTACCGGTCTTGTCCACAATCCGGGCCGTAGTCGCCAGATCAAGAATGTCCCCTTCGTAACTAATGCCACATTCGCCCAGCATGTCGAACTCAGCGACGCGAAATGGAGGGGCGACTTTGTTCTTCACCACCTTCACCTTCATCCGCATGCCGATGGTATTCTCCCCTTCTTTAAGGGTAGCCAGTCGCCGCACATCAAGCCGGACCGAGCAGTAGAACTTAAGTGCTCGCCCGCCGGGTGTTGTTTCCGGGCTACCAAACATGACGCCGATCTTCTCACGGATCTGATTGATGAAAACGACGGTTGTTTTCGATTTCGAAATCGCACCGGTCAGCTTCCGCATCGCCTGACTCATCATGCGGGCCTGCAACCCAACGTGTGAATCGCCAATCTCGCCATCAAGCTCGGCCTTGGGAACAAGCGCCGCAACCGAGTCGACCACCACCACATCGACGGCATTCGACTTAATCAGCATTTCTGCAATCTGCAGCGCTTCTTCTCCGTATGAAGGCTGGCTGACCAGCAAGTCTTCCAGGTTCACTCCCAACCGCTTGGCCCAGGCGGGGTCGAGCGCGTGCTCAGCGTCAATAAACGCAGCGATTCCGCCATCTTTTTGCGAGTTCGCAATACAGTGCAAAGCGAGGGTCGTTTTACCGCTTGATTCTGGCCCATAGATCTCAATGATTCGGCCGCGCGGAAAACCTTGCCCACCCAACGCCAAATCGAGCGATAAGGCCCCCGACCGAATCCCCGACACGACCATCCCGGTCGCATCATTGAGCTTCATAATCGAGCCTTTGCCAAACGCCTTTTCGATTTGACCCAGCGTGTTATCCAATAGCCGCTGATGCTCAGCAGCCGCTGCTGCAGGAGTACCGGCTGACTTCTTAATCGTGGCTGGTGGCTGGGAGGCAGCAGATTTGGCCTTCGGCATCGGAAACATCCATTTGCTGGAACAAAGAGTACGACAAGCTGCCCACTATTCGCGGACATTATTTCGACGTAACACCATTACAGGAAACCGTTTTGAGAGACAAGACCGGCCCATTATCAGCCCTGAGGAGACAGCTCCAGAGATCCACCAATCGAGGCCATCGGAACTCGCTCCATTCGTAGCGAAACGCCAATTCTTCGCTTATCAACGATACGTGAACACGTGAATACTATCGTCGATTCGCACGCTCGGCAAGAGATGTTTTTCCATTCAATACTGGCCCGGCACAAAATTCTTCTGAACTATTCAGAGCCCGTTTCGGGCTGAGCTGAAATCAATAGCCGGTCGATCCGGGGGCCATCCATATCGACAATTTCCAACCGCAAATGATTGAACTCGGCGATATCGCCCACCTTCGGCGCTCGCTTCAAAATCGAAAGCAGCAACCCCGAAACGGTCCCCACTCCCCGTGGCGGTGGCGTGTTCCAACGGCTGATTTCGAAGTGCTCTTCCAATTCCCGTAACGGAAGAGACCCATCCACCAGCAAGCTTCCATCAGCCCGGGGTACCAAGTCCTGCGATCGATCTTGGCGATGCTCATCGTGAATGTCTCCAATCAGCACTTCGACAGCATCTTCCAGCGTCACCATCCCTTCGGTCCCACCATATTCATCAAGCACAATCGCCAGTTGCGTCCGCTGGTTTTGAAACAGCTCCAGTAGGCGACTCACAGTCACCGTTTTGGGGATAAACAACGCCGGCCGCATCAAGCGACGAATATCAACAGGCCGACCCAGGTACTGCTGCAGAAAGACATCCTTGATGTACAGAAAGCCTGTGATCTGATCGATGCTTCCCTCGCAAACAGGAACACGCGAAAAGCCCGACATAGCCATTTGGCCAATCACCTCATTGGCAGGGGTGTCGATATCAATCGCGTCAATTTCGATCCGTGGCCTGAGGATATCAACAACCGTTCGGTCCCCCAGTTTCAATGCTTCAATCGCCACCCGTTGTTCAGAGTGCTCGAGCACTCCAGCCTCGCGACCCGACTCAATCAAGTGTTGAATGTCCTCGACTGACACGGTTTGTTTGACATCCGAAGACTGCCCCAAAAAGGCGAGGATTCCACGAGTGATCGCTCGCAAAAACCAGACGACCGGCAGCGAGACTCGCTGCAATGCCAGCATCGGCAGGGCCACCCAGCGAGCTAAGTGCTCTGCATGCTGCAAAGCCAGGCGTTTGGGAACCAGCTCACCCAAGATCAACGACGCAAACGCAATCACCAGCGCGACAATCGTCAGTGCCAAGGGACCACTATTGTCAGAAATCAGCCTCAGTGGAAACTGCGACAACATCGCAGCCAGGGGCTTTACAAAGCTTGCCCCGCCAAACGCGGCAGCGAACGTACTAACGAGCGTAATCCCCACCTGCACGGTTGGTAGAAACCGATCGGCATCCTCAGCCAATTGCAACGCCGTCGCGGCTCCGTAGGCCCGCTGGGCCGCCTGCTGTTCAAGCCGCCCGCGACGGGCCGTCAAAATGGCGATTTCAGCAGCAGCAAAAAAACCATTCAACAAAATGAGCACCAGAATGACGGCGCATTCTGTGAGTGCTATGGAATCCACCCTGGTCTCCTTAAAAACCTGGCAGGCAACTGAAGTAAGTCGGCCCTTATCGTAGCACGGACGCCCTCACCCGGCACGGCCTATCAGACATTACCCGCCCGACGACGTAACCATCGCCAGTTACAGGGGACAAGCCACGACCGCCACAGAATCACACCCTTCAGGTTCCCGCCGAGCCGACCACGCGAGTCGTCGGGTGAATTTCTTCGACCTCGACAATTCGCAGAAACCGGCTTTGACGCCAACGATCAGAGGCTGGCCTGTTCCAGATTGGCTCCCAGATAACCACCGCAACTGCTTTGAAACCAGCTTCTTAATGCAAAGAACCCGACAATTGGCATCATCGGCTCGGGCGGGATTCAGCGCCGTCTCCCTAGAGAAACTCATGCCAATCGGCCCGCAAAAGAATTTCTTACAACCCGCAAAAAGAGCTGGTTTTTGGCTCAAGTTGGGCTTTGCCGACTCACTGGGCATGCGATATATCGCCGCCACACCTTGAAACAATTTGGTCGCGTTAGCCACACAGCAGCACCGATTGCCACCAGCAATCTCCCGGCTGAGTGGCAATCGGTTTCGCTGCGGCAACTTTCGCCGAAGTGAGCCAAGTTCGTCTTCCCAACAAGAGAACGACTTTGACCGACAGGGCTCACAGGATTTACCCCGCATCTTTAGCTTCCCCAGTTAAGGGATACAGAATGTTGAATCGCGTCGCATTTTTGGCAGTCGGTTTAGTGGTCGCTGCAAACTCCATCGGTTGCTGCTGCCTGGGTGGCGGATACGGCATGAACCGCTGCGCTCCATGCAACAATGGCTGCCAGCCAGCGTACTACCCACCACAAGGTCAGGGTGGTTTCATGCAAGGGGCAGACGCCGGTAACTCGGCCTTCCTGCCCGGCTCGATGGCCGCCGCCGGCGTCCCCGCTGGTGTCCCAGTGACCGCCCTCGCACCACTGCAGGCTCTGCCCGCTTACTAACCCACGCTATCGATGGCTGGGTACCGGGTGCCACTGCTGGCTTGTCCAGAAGTCCGATTTAGCGGGTGCCCTACGCCGATATCCGGCTGGTGGCCCTGCAAATAGTCTGTTGATAATAAAGATCCCTCGCTCACGCTTCGGGCTACAAGTGGCCCAGATTGCTCACGCGCGTAAATGAGTTTTTCAATCAGCAGCAGCCCACTGCTACAGTGGGGTAGATTTTCGCATTTTTGGTTCCGTAACCCGAAGCGTCAGCGAGGGGCATGGGACGAATAGAGCTTGCAAGACGCTGGCCTCGGCGCATCCCAACCAACAGCTCGGGTGCCACTGCTGGCTTGTCCAGCAGTGCGATTTAGCGGGCGGCCCCGGTTTACAGGGTAGCCAAGGGATTGCCTTGTACATCTGGGTTGCATCGCAACAAGAGGCTTGATGTGGATGACCCTTGTTTGCTCTTGTCCGCGTAGGCCATGCATGCATCGAAACATTTCTCGGACAACCGTTAGCAGTTGTGCAGAGAGAGCATCGCCGGTCCCCCTCTTGTCCTTCGTCACCCAATGAACATCAATGTTCAGGTGAAACCTGAAGAACCGACGGCTAGCGCCGTGTCGCTTAGTTGGGGGATACAGCAGAAAGTGGATCGCGGGCGACCCACCGCGCGCAAGCAGTCATTTTTCACGGCGTCCCACTACTTAATCGGCACCCGGCGCATTGTGGGGGATTGGGCTTTGTGGATCGTCAGCTTGAGTAGTCCGTCGCGCACTTCGGCCGTAATCGATTCGGGATCAATCATCACCGGCAGCGTCAAATGACGTTCCAACGTGCCGCACACTCGTTCCTGCAAGCGCCACGACCCGTCAGCGGGTGCTACCCGATCGGGACGCAAAACCTTCAGTTGAATCGTCTGCCCGCTGACCATCAAATCGAGGTTCGCAGCCGTACACCCGGGAACATCGATCGTTACCTGAAACTCACCCGGCAACTCGCACACGTCGGCTGGTAAATGCGAAGCCTTGAACGCTTGAGTCAGCCCCACCGCCTCAAGTGCTTTCTCGCTGCCCGTGCGGGCAAAGTCGACCCAGCGATCAACCTCCTGCTTCAATCGCTCGACAGCCGGGTTCGGTGATTCATGCGGATGATTCTCTGGGAAAGACATTGTTCAGGCTCCTTTGGTGGCGGTCTTGTTGATCTAAAAGACAACCGTTGCGCTTAGCTAACGAGGTCGTTCTCGTTTTGCCCCATCCAATTCAGAGGCAGGGACCGCCTACGGCAACTTGACCGACGAACGGGTCAAGTCAGTCCTCGGGAAAACTCCGGCCTTGGTCAATTTCTCAACAAGAGTCTCACAGTCACTCGTTTGAATGAAGTTCAACTCTTGTTTGGTGATACCCAGGCAAAGCATCACAGCGGCCTTCATGCCGTTGACTTCTAACTTGGCATAAGGCCAAAACAAAAAGGCATTTAGCTTAGATCCCGGCGGCAACGCGGGTGTCACATCCATTGTATCGTACGGCGCAAGCACGGCGTCAATTGTGTATCGGGCAAGATTACTGATGAGTTGTGGTGCCCAGTCACACTTTTCGCGAGTGCAAATCATCAGTTCGTATTGGCCTAGCTCATTCGGTCTCGATCGATCGTCGCCAATCAAGTCAGCTGTCACATACACGACCCCATCGCAATGCTTACGAAACGTGAGAACATCCGCCGCTCCATCCAGCTCAAATGGGATCGGTGAATGTAGGACCATATCATCGGCCGGTCCGAAAACTTGCTCCAACGCTCGTTTTCGACCATCCCATCTCTTTTGCCAATCCGAAGAGTCTGAATTGGGGGCATTTGTCATTGTTCATTCTTTCTAAGAGTCTCTCGTCATCGATTGAGACTTCAATTGACAGCACTTTCATGATGCGCAGTCTTTTCGAGTGCAGCAAGCGGCCCTCTCCCATCTGCCGAAACAAGAACTTCACTCCGAAGGTTTTGACTGAACCTGCCTCCATCCCGTCGCTTCCATGATTAGCCATTTATGGTAATGCGTCTTGCCACGCACGACTATTTGGGCGCGAATCCACGGATAGCCCATTTCATCGATCTCTACCACTCGCGACGGAAACCTGCGCTGGATCATTCGTTTCATGAAGGCGAGTGAAACACCGTGCAAACAAAAACCAACTTGATTCCATTCCTCTGGAAGCGAGACGAATCGGACTCGATCTCCGACCTTCAATTGCTTGGGGTCTGGCATATGCGGTCCAATCTACGCGGAGGCTCAATTGATTGCTTCATTACATTTGCAAGCACCGCACCGTTTTGTAACCACTTGTCGAGTGCCAGATACCACTGCGCTACACCCTCAAAAGGAGCCGATCCGATAACCTAACACTGTGCTTATTTCACACTCAACTCTCAACCCTAATCACTCAACGGCGTCTCGCCTCACCTCATATTCATCGCATCAACATCAATCATCCATTCCAGGTTCGCGACAGGGCTAAGCGTCGGGGCCACTTCCAGCCACGCCGCCTGCAAATGGCTCAGTTCAACCGCATTCAGTTGAATCTGAAATCGAAACAAGCCCTTCAGACGGGTCACCATACATGGGGACGGACCCTGGCAATGCACTTGCTTTGTTTGGCAATAACTCGTGGCCTTCAGCTTCACCGCAATCTGCTCTGCCAGCGCCAGCGTATCTCCTTCAATCGGGCCACGCACCACCACACGGGCGAGTGACGTATGAGGGGGCGCGTTCACCACTAACCTGGCATTCAGCTCGTCATTTGCAAAGCCGATATAGTCGTGCCGCGATGCATGGACAATGGCAGGCTGATCAGGGTTAGACGTCTGCACCAGCACCCGGCCACCTTTAGATCCGCGGCCTGTTCGTCCTGCCACCTGCGCTACCAGTTGAAACGTCCGCTCTGCTGCACGCACATCGGGCTGATGAAGCGACGTATCAGCGTCGACCACACCCACGAGCGTCACGTTCGGAAAGTCGAGCCCCTTCGCAATCATCTGCGTGCCAAGCAGTATCTGAACTTCGCCATGCCTGAATGCGTCCAAAGCCGTCGCATGACTGCCACGTTTCCGCATCGAATCGCTATCCATTCGCAAGACGGTTGCAGCCGGAAACCGCGCTCTCACTTCTGCTTCTAGCCGCTCGGTCCCAATCCCCAGAAACGACAGCCCCGGGGCAGAACAATGCCTGCACACCTGCGGCGGCGGAATGCTGTAATCACAACTATGACAAATGGCCGCCTTCAGCTCTTTATGGAGCGTCAACGTCACATCGCAGTCGGGGCACTTCGTCCCCTTCCCGCACGAGCGGCACCACAACACCGGGGCAAAGCCACGCACATTGAGGAACAGAATGATCTGCCCGCCCGCCTTCAAGCTTTGCTGCATCGCATTCAACAGCTGTCGCCCCAGCCCTGCCCCCTGCTTGATATACGGGTCGTCACGCGTATCAACAATCACCACCGGTGGCAGCGGACGGTCTTCAACCCTGCTCGGAAGAGAAATCAGTTGGTCAACTCCACTAACGGCCCGCTGCCACGATTCCAAAGTTGGCGTGGCAGAACCAAGCACCAGCGGAATATTGGCCAGCATCGCCCGCTGCCGTGCGACTTCTCGCGCATGATAGCGCGGCGTGTTGTCCTGCTTGAAACTCGTCTCGTGCTCTTCATCAATCACAATCATTCCCAGGTGAGGCAGCGGGGCAAAAATTGCACTGCGGGCACCCACCACCACCTGCACTTCACCACTCGCAATCTCTTGCCAATAGCCATGCCGCTCGGCATCGGTCAGATGACTATGCAACACCGCCACATTCGGAAACCGGGCACTAAACCGCCGAATGGTCTGCGGCGTCAGGCTAATCTCCGGGACCAGTACAATTGCCTGCCGCCCGAACGCGACAACTTCCGCAATCGCCTGCATGTAAACTTCGGTCTTGCCACTACCGGTCACGCCATGCAGCAAAAAGGTGGTATACAAGTTGGCTTGAACCGCACGGATGATTGCTTCGACCGCCAGCTTTTGATCGGCATTCAAAGCGAACAGGGGCGAGACTTCGATCGGTGCCGCAACGGGGGCGATGGCACTGGTCCGCTGCTTGACAGGCCGCAAGTAGCCCTTCTCTTTAAGCGAATTGATCGGACCGGTGCCACAACCCGCTCGCTCGCAAAGTTCATCAACCCGCAACGGCCCATTAGCCCCCTGTAGCACTGCGATCACTGCTTGCTGCTTCGCTGGCAGCTTGACCTTCGCCAAAAGTGCCACCCACTCGGGTACCAATTCATACGCCAGTACCTCGCGCGTCCCCGACTTCCGCTTCACCCCAGCTGGAATCACACTTTCCAGCACCTGCCCCCAGCCACACAAATAGCGATCGGCGATCCACCGAGTCAGCTTTAACATCGAGTCATCAATCAGCGGCTCACGATCAAGCACGCTATACAGGGACTTCAGTCGCTTGCTCGATCGTTGCTGCGAACCAACCGCGACGCAATACCCTGTTTGTAACTTGTCCCCTCTTCCAAACGGTACTTCAACCCGCTGACCAGCCGACAGCACTTCGCGCAGCGAATCGGGAACTTCGTAACTGTAAACAGTCGTCAGCGGCAAGTTGAGGGCCACCTCAGCCACCCATACCTCAGCTCGATCTGCCACTTCCCACGAAGCAAAGTTGGGGGGCAGCTCCTCCTCCGAGAACAAACTTCCTTTGGCTCGGTTAGGTTTGGGCATGAGAGAGACAAATGAGAATTGATGAAAGAGGATGGACTATTGATTAGGGACCACGCACAATGGAATTGGCTTGGCCGAAAGCTCTAAGGCGAGCCGACTGCGTCGGCGGTCGGGGGGGGGTTCTTCACCATCAACCCGGTTCTTCAGCCCCAGTCATCCCTCAATGGTAACTGACAACATGAAAATCGAAATGCTAAAAAGGTGTCAGGAACCATTTTCACCATCTCGCTGTCTAGTAGACCGAGCCAGAAGCAACACCCCAAGCGCCAGAAACGGGGCGAGGCCAACTAACGCAAACGCCACATCGAATGACCCCGTCGCATCAACATATCGGCCGAATGCTTTCTGCATTGGCGAAGACAACAACCAACCAATCGCTGCCAAAACCCCTGTCGACTTCCCTGTATGACGCGGACAAACCTCCTGGGCCAGAGAGTAATAGCAGGGAAACAGACCCATTGCACCCGCCCCCACAATCATCAGCACCACATACAGGCCCATGCCACTTGGAAGCAACGTAGCGACCATCGTCAGCGATGTCGCAGCAGAACAGACAGACAGCACCACTAAACGCGACTGATAGATCTCCATCCCCCGCTTCACAAGCCACAAACTGGCCACACCTGCCGAAAGGCACCCAATATCAGCCGCCACGAAATAGACCGAGTTAAAAATCATCGCTTCTGCTTCAACAATGCCCCGCCCTTCCTGCAGAAACTTCGGCAACCAGACACGAATCAAATGCCACGTGATGTTGATACAAACAACCAGCGGCACCAGTTTCCAAAAGCGAATGTTCCCAAAACAGGCTTCCCACCAGACCGACACAGGCCTCGACTGGCTAGTCGCCACTCCACTTCCCGGAGCCGTTACATCTGATTGACTCTCTTCGTCTTTCGCCACAAGATCGCGCGAACGAATCACCGCGAACCAGCCAATCACCCACACCGCCCCCACTGTCCCAATGATGATAAACGGCCGACGCCACGCACCTGCCGTCATGTCGCCACCGATAATCGCCCCAATAATCAGCGGCGTCACAATGGCCCCAATCGCGCCACCACTTTGCAAGATGCTATTGCCCAGCATTCTGTTTTCACGGTTCAACACCGCTTGCGTGGTTCGTAAAGCACAAGGCCAATGGCCCGCTTCGAAGAAACCCAACATGGCTCGGCATACCAACAGCGAAGTAAAGTCGCTGGCAAAGCCGGTCGCCACCCCAACGGCTGACCACAAAATGACCACGGCCGGATACAGCCACAGCACTGGCAACCGATCTGCCATTACACCAAAACAAAGCGACCCTATTGCAAACGACCAGCCAAACGCCAGTTCCAGGTCTCCGTACTGTTCCTGACTCAGCTGAAGCTCGCTGGTAATCCGCACCGACAAATTGGCCAGCGTTTGCCGATCCATATAATTGATCATGGTCGCCAGCAACAACAAGCCGCTGATCCACCATTGCCAACTTTTGCAACGTGGCACAGGAACCGTCTGATGAGTGAGATCGCTCAAGTGGCTTCCTCTTCCGGCTCTGGTGACGAATGGTCGACTTCTGCTTGCGAGAGACTGTTTCAAAACCCGGTTGGTGGCAGGTTTCCTTCGGCAAATCACGGTCCCGACTTTTCCGCCAGAGGGTTTTGAAACCACTTCTAGTGAGGTGCCTCATGCAGATCGAGGTCGTATCTTTGTGTGCCACTGGCTCTGCCAGTGTCTTGATTCAACTGGCGTCTTGATCCAACTGATGTCTTGGTCTAATGGGACAGATCACTCCGGCATAGCCAAAACCGCATGCTATTTTGCCGTCGAATCACATCCCGCATCTCCAAATCACTCCACCAGCCTACCACGACTGGCCATCCCACTTGATCACTCGCTGCAAAAATGCTGCTAACCCAGCCGCATAACATTCAAACAAATGCTCCCCTTTTTCCGGCGTCGCATGACGCGGCGATCCCATGTGCCCTGCCATCGTCCGATCGGTACTAATCCAGCCACGATACGCCGGCTCGAACCCAAAGTTGACCGGGACATCTGCCAAATCACCAACCGGCCCCGCCAGTTCCGGTCGAATCGCTTGAATCATCGACGTCTCCCACTCGCAGGCATGACCCATCGATCGCTGCACCAGGTCTGGGTTACTGGCACAAGGATCTGCATGATCCCAATACGTCGTAAACAACAACAACAGATCGGCCCTGTGGCGATAACGCTGCCGCGCTTCAAAAATCGCCTGACGCCCTGGAATATCGTTGCCACCATGTCCATTCACAAACACTATTCGGCGGAAGCCGTGCAAAATGGCGTTATCCATCAGCCGATTGAGCAAATCCAAATAGCATCGCGGCTCTGCACTCAGCGAGCCACAAAACTCAAGATGATGATCAGAGTTCCCCAGCCATTGCAGTGGTGCAAATAGTACGCTCTCCCCAGTCAGCATCTGCGTGCGCCGGATGACCTCGGCCAGCAACATGCTATCGGTGGCGATCGGCAAATGATGGCCATGCTGCTCGATGGCTGCCACCGGAAAAACAAGCGGCGTACAAGGTGCCAACTCTGCAATCCGCGGCCAGGCAAGTTCAACCAGGTTCATGATGATCCAAAACGATTTGATTGTCTAAAACGAAGAACCGATCCGAAAACCCGGTAGGGCTTGTTCAAAGAATCTGCATTAGCTGTACCGCTTCGTGAGGTCAGCAGCTTCGCGCATCAGCGACTGGGACGAAGGATGAAAAACAAAAAATAAGGATGGATTAACGATCAGTGATCAACCACAATGGATTGCCCTTGGTCGACAGTTCCCAGGCGAGCCAACTGCGTCAGCGGTCGGTTTCTTTTCTTTACAACCAACAGGTTCCTACCCGAGTTTTGAATGAGCGACTCGTCAACCCGGTTGCTCAGCCCCAGTCCTCCCTCAATGGTAACTGCCAACATGAAAATCGGCATCTATGGGGGAACATTTGATCCGGTGCACAACGCCCATTTAGCCCTGGCAGAGGCCTGCCAACAGGCGATTCCGCTGGACGAAGTGTGGCTGATCCCGAATGCTCAGTCCCCCCGCAAATTGCGACCCGGCTTCGCCACAGGGGCACAGCGTCTGGCCATGTTGCAGGCAGCTATTGGTCAGCGGCCTGGCTTTCGCGTTTTACCAATCGAAATTGATAAGCCCGGCCCCTCGTACACCGTCGATACCCTTCGCCAGTTGCACCACGACCATCCGGCCGCTCAGTTCTACTTGCTATTAGGAGCCGACTCCGTCGCCGATTTTCCGTCGTGGAAAGACCCGCGCGAAATCATGTCGCTGGCTACAATCGTGGCTGTTAACCGCGGAAGCGACCCACTCAAACTACCCGCAATTGCGACCGAGTCCCAAACCCCCTGGCACTGCGTCACCATGCCCGCCAGCGATCTATCAGCAAGCTTCATCCGCCGAAACGTAGCCCAGGGGAAGGACATCACCCCTTTTGTCCCCAGCGCGGCAGCCAAATTGATTAATGACCGGGGGTTGTACCGGTAGACCAATGCGGACGACGTTCGAACTATCACCCCAATCGACGAACCAT
>JAIXVG010000097.1 GCA_027483145.1 Planctomyces sp. | reverse complement strand
GGCCGTGGTCGGCGGTGACGATGACCAGGGTTTCGTCCCAGGAGCTGTGAGCTTCGACCCAGTCGGTGATTGTTTTAACGGCGAGGTCTCCCTGCAAGACAGAACCGATGCTGTTGTCGAGGTTGTTGTCGTGGTTGGCCCAATCGACATCACCCGCTTCAACCATGAGCCAGAAGCCTTGAGGATTGGCTGACAAGACTTTGAGGGCGGCTGCTGTCATTTGGGGGAGGGTGGGGTTTTCGCTCAGATCGGCTGGCGAATAGGATTCAGCAATTTGTGATCGGCCGATAGTGGGCTGATAATCGCCGTTAGCGGTGGCGAACGGAAGGTGACCTTTGTAAGCCCCCACGCCGTAGAATCCTAGCAGTCGGTGGCCATCAGCTGCGGCTGATTTGGCGGCTTCAGCGAGTTGGGCTGCCCCGTTTACTCCAGCGGTTCGTTTCGCAACGACATATTGGCCGCCATGAGTGATATCGCAGGCTTCAAGGTCGTTATCAGCCAGGAAAACATTCCCTGGAGCAAAGTTGGCTCCTTGTGCTTTGTCTTTGTTCTTTTCGGTCCCGAAGCCGCCACCAATGACGACATCGAGGCCGGGGAGAGGCTGCGAGGGATGCGAGATGGATGGAAGGCCCAGTAGATCACGAGCGATGTCCTGGTAGTCATCGCGATCGACATTGTGGACATAGGCTGCGGCCGGGGTGGCATGCGAGATAGGGACACTGGAGACAATGCCGACCCCGTATCCCAAGTCTTGAGCCGCGTGAACGATAGTGCGAACCTGCAGACCATCGTAAGTGACGTTCAGGCCGCCGTTAAAGGTTTTGATACCGGCCGTCATACTGGTGGCCGAGCTGGATGAGTCGGTGAAGATATGCCTGGGGCCAGTGGTGTTCGCTGCGATAAGGTAGTTAGGGTTCTGGGAATCTGCGGCGTTCTCAGCGGTCAGTTCAGCCCAGGGAGTCGCACCGCCGCGACTGGCGCTATAACCACCGCGAATCAGGCCGCCGGGATTGCGGACTGTTTGGGTATCGACATTGGCGATGGTTCCTTCGTTATGAGGACTGGTGACCATGAAGCCTTGTTCGGCGGTCTGTTTCGCCTGATAGTCGAGGAAATGGAGTCCGGTTGGTTTGTCGGGAGCGGTCCAAAGAGCTTGTTGTTTGAAGATGGCAGCAGCTTGCATGGTTTGCCAGTCCATACCGTCGAAGACGATGAGAATGATGTGCTTACGACCTGCTGCGAGGGTGGCTTCCTGCAGTCGAAACAAATCGGTTTGGTCGCAGTAGTCGGCTGTCGTGTTCTGTGTTTCTTCGGGGACTCGGCCATAGAGCTGTTCAATTTGATCTTCAGAGCGATACAGGCTGTTGGGGCCGGTGTAGTGGGCGAGGCTTTCGGCTGTTGGTTTATTACGTGAGCCGAATGTCCAAATGGGGATCAATCGATTGGAGTGGTTGCCCCAGTGGGTGTATTGGTCGGGGATTGCTCCCCAGTGGCCCCAATCGGCAGAACCATTCTGGATAGCTTGCTGTTGCAGGTTGCGAACAGGGTCTTCGGCATAGATTGGCGTTAGGGGTGAGAGTAGACTGACGAGCAGCACAAGGATGAATTGGTGCAACCGGGTCTGCTTCGAAGCGAGAGTGTGATTGGGCTGTAAACAGACAATCGGCACGGGGGAACCCTTTGATTTAGGTGTGGAAGTCAGTTTGAGTGTCGAATACTTGCGGTGGTATAGAACTGTGCCGTAGTCGATATTGAGCAAAAGTTGGGCGAGGCCCACTGGTTCAGTGCGAGTTGATTGTCCACCAGTTGGTGGAATGGTTGCAAGGAAGGCCCGCTGCTGAGAATGTGATGAGAGTCGTTTGGCTGATCGCTTGGGTTGGCGTGATGCGTTCTCAGTTGCTTCTGGAGTGTGGGCAGGCTTGCTGGAAGAGATGATTTCTGGCTTAGCGATGGCCGGTGAATAAGATCAATAAACGACGAAATCAGGATCGATGAAGGGATCATTTCGATGGACTATCTGGCACGGTGGAACCAGGGATTACGGTACGAGGAATTCTTGCAGAAGTATGCGACTCCCGAGCAGCGGGTGCGGTGGGATGCGGCCCACAAAGGGATTGTGCTCAGTGACTCGCAGGCGGTGCTGCTCAAGTCGTTTCGTCGGCGGATGCCAGTAATCGTGGTCGCAGGAGCGTGGTGTGGTGACTGCATTAGCCAGTGCCCGATTTTCGAGCATTTTATGCAGGCTTCCCCGCTTATTGAAATTCGCTACTTTGACCGGGATGCCGATAGTGATCTGGCCGATGAGCTGGCGGTGTGTGGTGGACGGCGCGTTCCGGCTGTGCTGTGGCTGTCGGAAGATGGGTTCCCATGTGGGCGGTATGGTGACCGAACGCTGTCGGCATTTCGGAAGTCGGCTAGCGAGCAAAGTGGTGAAGCCTGCTCGATTGGGGCGGTTAGCTTGAAGTCGGGAGGCATGTCCCCCCTGACCAGTGCTGTCGTGCAGGATTGGCTGAATGAGTTTGAGCGAATTCAGTTAATCCTTCAGCTTTCGGGACGTTTGCGCAAGCTGCATAACGAAGCGTAGCTTGCCGCTGATTGGTAGCCGCGTCGCGATTTTCAATTTGTATTCCTTGACCACAAAAGTGGTTGCGGAGATTGTTGGCTGCTGCGCCTGAGCGAAACCCCTATTGACCCATTTTGGGTACAAAACTAGCATCGGCCGGCAGGAATGATCGAAGGCTGCCGATGTTCGGCGGTCTTCGCATCCCGTTGATGGTCGCGTGGCTGGATGACTGCGCGGCTCAACGACCGCGTGGTGAAGCAAACACAGCCAGGCAAGGCCGAGGACTGGGACTTAAGCAAGTTCCCGCGGCAAGAGTGTGGTTTCGTAGGCCGAAGGGCGGGTGCCTTGAAGCGGACGAAGTGGCGCTAAACGCTGTAATAGACTGATCTCAACGGATGTGTGTCATGGACGGCCCTCTTCCTTTTCGCGAGTTATCGCTCGTGGCGCCGGCAAAGTTAAACCTTTGCTTGTCGGTGGTGGGGAAGCGAGCGGACGGCTTTCATGATCTTGATACCTTGATGGTGAAGTTGTCGCTGGCCGACCGGCTCACCTTTCGAGCAACCGAGCAGCCTGCGATTGAACTGCAATTGGTGGGCTGCCCGAACAGAGTTGGTCCCCGATTGAAACTGCCAGTTGATGAGCGAAATCTGGTGGTTCGCGCAGCCAGGATCTTGAATCAGAAGGCTGGAACATCGTTTGGTGCGGTGATTCAGCTTGATAAGCAAATTCCGGCGGAAGCAGGACTGGGTGGTGGATCGAGCGATGGCGCGATGACGCTGGTGGCACTTAATCGGCTATGGGGCCTTGGTTATTCGACGGCTGAATTGATGGACTTCGCCGCCGAATTGGGAAGCGACTTAAGCTTCTTCTTGAGTCCTCTGGGGGCTGCGGTCTGCCAAGGGCGGGGTGAACAGGTCACGCCTGTCAGGCTGTCTGGTCCGCTCCACTTTGTGCTGGTGCGGCCGGGAAGCGGGTTGTCGACTCCGGCTGTGTTCCAGCGCTGTAAGCCTTCTGGTCTGGTGGACCGGTCGTTGCGGCTTGTGAACGCGATCAATCGAGGAGCACAGCGCGAAGCGGCATCGCTGATGGAGAATGATTTGACGGCCCCAGGGCGAGAGCTAAACAGCGATGTCGCAGACATCCTTGATGAGCTGAAGTCGTTGCCACTATTGGGTCGCCAGATGACGGGGAGTGGCTCGACCTGTTTTGGATGGTGTGCCAGTTGGCGGCAGGCGATGCATGTGGCGGGACGGCTTCGGCGAACGGGGCGACGTGATGTATGGGTCGTCAAGACGGTTGGATAGAGACAGAGCCAGGCAGATGTAAACGAGCAATCGATCGACAGGCGTTGAATAGTCATTGAAGAACAAGAACAAGACAGCGAAGTTTCAGGGTGCTGCGGAGCTAACAGAGATCGACGAGCGAATTGTGTGAACGACGCTTGGCTGATTTAAGTTGGATCGCGAATAGGCGTAAAAACACGGACGAAACAGATTGAATCAACTGACCTTTCACCGGATCAGGTCTTGCAGGGAACGCAGCCATGGAAATCTCCGAGATTCGCATCAAACTGATGGATGATCCGAATGACCGGCTGCAGGCCTTTTGCTCGGTAACATTCGATGGCTGTT
>JAIXVG010000555.1 GCA_027483145.1 Planctomyces sp. | reverse complement strand
TGCCAAACAACGGGCCGATCAGCGAGCGCTTCGCCCACACTTCGGAATCGAACGTCGAACCGGTCGGCTTCATGATTCCGGTGATGTACCACGTGCGGTCACCCAGCGTGAAGGTATCGCCTGCCACAAACTGCTGCGGGTTCCGCGCTGCGGCGTTTTGCTCGGGTGTCCGATCTCCTGCCATCAGCCGGGAGACACCATCACCCAGCACCACTTCAATATAAGATTCCGATGCCTGATCGCCGGGAACAGAACTGCGAACGCCCGCCTCAGAAAACCACTCGCCGCCGGGAAGCAGCGACATGCCGTGAATCTTGGCCCCTAACTCGGGATCATCGAAGCCCCGAATCTGCAGAAAGCGTCGCTTGAAATTCTGCGTCCCCGCTTTTGGCAAAAGCTGGGTCGCCAAGAGATACGTCTCGCGGCTCGCGAAGGGCCGATCGCCGTCAGTCAAGACGTAGGGCTGCTTTTCGATATCCCCCACATCCGAAAAGCCCAGGCTGCTGAAGGATTCATCCGTCGCCCCTTCAGCCAGCACCAAAACATTCCCCGGCTGCCCACTCGATTCGGTCAGGCCAATCATCCCGTTAACAAACGACAACATCGTCACCAATAGTCCGACCACCATCACAAACGCCAGTCCCGTCATCAGCGTGGTTCGCCAACGGACCGTCAGGTTCATCACGTTGTACGATAACGGAATCGTATTCAGAACGATCAGGCAGCCTAATAGCGCCAATCCCGCCAGCAGCGCGATCGCCAGCGTTTCAGAGACTGGGCTGAAGAACGAGACGGCTGCCATCATCGGCACCACGCCAGATGATAAACCAGACAACAATTGGGTAAACATCACTATGCGACCCTCGCAAAGACGTCCGACACTTTCACCGCCTGAGCAGAGAGAGCCGGGATAATGCTTCCTAAAAACGCTGTCCCTGCCCCCATCGCCACACCCCACCACAGGGCCGAGAGTGGAACCAGAAAACTAGGAAAGAAGGCAATTCGGAATGGAATCCCTTCGAAGTAGTAATTGACCAGGCTATAGGTGGCCACCGCGCTAAACAGGCCCGAGACCGTCCCCACCACCAGCGCTTCGGCAATGACCATCATCAGGATCTGGCTCGGCCGATACCCCAGCACTTTCAGAATAGCGAACTCCATTCGCCGTTCTCGCACACTGATGCTGATCGCATTGGCAATCACCAGGGCCAGCGTCACCACACACGCGGGAGCCAGCAGCCACCGGACTCCCCAGATGATGTCCTTAAAGGCATCGAGAAAACTGGCGATCCCCGACGAAGAGGTTTCCACCTTCACAGCCGGCGCACTAAAGAATGGTGACTCGCTGATTTGCTGCGAAACTTTATTGAACGCCTCTTTGTCAGGGACCCGCAGCCAGACGAGGTTCAAAGTTTTGGCTGCCAGGGGATGAGCTTGTCCTTTGTGGGTCAAGGCATACTTTTCGATCTCGGCGTTGAAGTAATCTCGACGAATCGCAGCGCTACTGTCATATCGGCCACGGGGAAAGACTCCGACGATTTCGAGTTCGAGATCGATATCTTTGAAGTTTCGGCCGAACAGCTTGATGCGGTCTCCCACTTTTTTGTTGAGCTTCTTCAGCCGGTCTGCTCCGACGATCATCCCCGAGCGGGTCGCTTCCATTCGCTCGATGGCTTCCATGAGGGGTTGTGCTTCGGCATCAGAAAGGGAATCAAGATCGTCCATCATCGTGCGCAATTTGCGCGGCTCGGTAATGAACGCAAAGACCAGCGAATCAAACGTCAGTGTCTTACTGTTCGAAGTGGTCCCGGCGTAGAAGCCCCAAGTCATGCAATCGTCCGGGACAACATCCCCCGGTTCTGAGGCAGCCCCTTTCGAGAGATTCGTCGCGTAGGTGTAGGGCATCTGGCTGGGCAACTGCCACCGCTCGGTCACCAGGGCTTTCAGATTCTTGCTTTTCTCGGCTGTCGCCCGATCGAGCGAATCAAGAATCGTAAAGACGAGCGTGACGACCACAACCAGCACCATTGTCCCCAAGGACATCAGAATGGTTCGTAACGGATTGCGGCGAATGTTGTCGAAGACAAGTTTGAGAGCATTCATCGGATTGACTCAAGAGGTCGGTTGATCGCAGCGGGGGGTGTGCCCCATTGCTGTTCTGCATGATCAAGATACAGCTTCCAATCGTAGGTGGTTAGTGCGTGGCCGCCAGTCCGGATGTGGTACGCCAGGAGTCCTGCACTGAATAATTGGTTCAAATGAGGCATTTCTTCGGGAAAATCTGGCAGAAATGGAGGCTGGCGGGTGGGGGTTGGAAGGAGTTTCCAGGCGGGGGCCGCCTGTTGGAGGGCGAGCCACGACCCACGCGGGTCGGCGTGCAAGTCGCGCTCTCCCTCACCGGCGTGATAGCCACGCGGGGCGATGAGGGCGATCAATTGATGCTGATCGAATGGCAGCGTGCTGGGGTCATCGCCGTACTCGGCATACTTCGGGACAAACCAGTGGGGATAATTCGCGGTGAGGTGCTTCAGTTGCTCGCCAAAGTTCCGGCGGCTGAGGGAGGCTCCCCCTTCGCCCGAGTTGTTGACGCAGGCGAGGGCGAAGCGTTCGTCACGGGCTGCTGCCCAGAGTGCGGTCTTGCCACTGCGCGAGTGACCGACGATCGCAATGCGGGTCGAGTCAATCTGCGGATGAGTTTCGAAGTAGTCGCAGGCCCGCGATGCAGCCCAGCCCCAAGCGGCGAGTGTTCCCCAAGTGTAATGGTTGGTGGGGTCGTGAGTCCGATAGAACGCGCGGAGGCCGGTCGATTGGTTGGGCTGATCGGGGTCGATATCGAGGGCCGTATTGATGGCGGCGATGGCATAGCCTCGGCCGACAACATACTCGGCTGGCCAGAACTCGGATTGGATTTGTCGTGAAGGATCGGTGTTCTCGGGACTGCGGTGGTTAAGGAGCAGGAAGACGGGGACGGGGCCAGTCGCGTTCTTCGGGATGAACAGATAGACGGGAAACTCGAAGCGGGCCTGGCCGACATCAAAGCTGATGGCGATGTGTTCGTAGTGGGCCGTTCCGCCAAAAGCCTGGTCATCGATTCGATTGACCGATGACACCTGATTTGGGGGAGCAGGTGGTTCGTGGCCGAAGACGATGTCTCGAAACAACTTGAGAAGGCGTGGGCGCTCGCGGGTGGTCCAGTCGGCTGGCTGCTCAATGGGTGGTTGCGAGGTTGGTTTCAGAAGACTGGGAAGATTAAGTTGGCCAACGCGGTCTTCATAGAAGTTATCGAGGCCATCGATGTCGTCGGTGGCGGCTTGGAGAAACTCGGGGGTGAGAACCCAGGGCTTATCGGTGGTATAGCGCGAAAAGTTCGTGTCAGGGGGGATGATGGGTGGGGATTGAAGGAGCGAGCTGAGGAGTAGGCAGGTCCAAAACATAGTGAGGTCCGGGAGGGTTGATGGTTGGGAGTTCGGGGTTGAGGGATGGACGCGCGGGTGCAACGAGGTCCCTCTACCATAACTGGCGGGGTTGCGCGGTGGGACCGATTTTCGATCAACAAATGGGGCGGGGGAGTTGGATGTGAATCGAGTGGGCGGTGTAACTCGTTTAGCGTGATCTGTTTATAGTAACGCGGGAGAGTTGATGGGAGCGTGCCTTACTTGGACTAGTGAAGGTGGAAGGGCCAATAGATTTCTGGGTATCGACGACGCAACTTTTTGTTGACAAACTCCACGGGTTGCCTGAGGACTGGTAACCGATGCAAACGAGCGGTCGCTACTCACCGATCGATTTTTTCGAGCAGTCCGGTTACCCCGTAAAAGTGATGTTTTTCCATGTCATCGATCAAGTCGAGGCATCGTTCTCTCGTCGTTTGCGAGGCTGACTGAGAATAGAGACGAATGACAAGGCTCGCCGTTTGCTCTGACTCAAGGGAACCGAAACTTCGATTGTTGCCTTGCTTGATTTTCTCAAACTCAATCACGACCTCGGCCAGCTTAATTGTTAACTCGGGCAGTTGGAGCTTACTCATCGTTAAAAGCTTGATCACGGAGTTGAACTTGGCTGCCGAAGCAACTGGACTTTCCAAATACGCTGTAATCAAATCTATATCAGCGCTTTGAGAAATACTCTTCTGGTAGCGAAAGCAATTGGCAGCCTCAGCTCGCACAGCATCTGAGGGATCGAGGAAGAAGGTTCTGAGACTAACTTTGCAGGAATCCCCTACCGTTGAATCTCCGACGTTTACCGCATAAACATGAGCGATAGCAGTACGAACATTTTCGTTCCCATTGAGTAGATGATCGAGGTCGCGTTTGGCTTCATCGACAACGAAGGATGCGAGGGTGATCTGTATTGCAGCGGCTGACTGAGCTGGCTTGAACGATGATTCCACTCCAGCAATGAAGATTGGCCGGAGATTGTCATAGTGTGTTTGACTCGCGTATTTGGCAAATCTCTCAAATGGCTTTGACGCGATTACCCTCGGCTCAAACCGGCATAGCTCCGTGAATCGCTCAATAGCGAAATCTCTATCGTGCCAATACACTGGAAATAGAGCCCGGATGGCGCATACTCGAACAGAGATGGACCTATCATTTGCAAGCCGCCGCAAGATCGGTCGAAAAAACGCCAAGTGATTCGGTGCGGCAATCAGCAGCCCTTGAATCACCGTTGCTGCACGGCCTCTTACTGAATTGATACCCAGAAAGAGAGGTTGTTCGGCTTGTTCCTCGGTACTAGTTGCCGACGAGCTCCAGTTTTCGGAAGAAGGATCTGGATCTTCGGTGGCATAGTACCCCAAAACTTCGAGATCACGAGTTGTGAGCCTTTCAGCAATAAGAATTTCAAAAGACTCGCAGATCGCGCGACCACACGGACGTTCTGGAATCGAGTGCAGACGATGAATCGCATCAAGAATCAAATGATGTAGCTGCTCGCCCTTAGCGTCCTTTTCGATCCTTTTCCGTCCAGTTTCGTCGCTTGCCGAATCACACAGACCTTCAAGAATTGCTGAAAAGTATAAGTGATGCAGCGAGTTATTCATTTTCAAGCAGAGTTTGGCGAATCTATCTGGGCTGGCTGCTGAAATACTTCGCATTACCCGGCTTAGCTCAACTGCTGATCCGTTTAGGAATCTGCCAGGTGGCTCTTCTCGCTTGTCATCCCAGCCATAGTCGTAGCGCTTCATTTCGCGAAGCCACTGATCGTCAGTAAGAAGTCGTGCTTTGGCAGCGGCAACAGGGCTTTCACTCTTGATCCATGAATCCGCATCTGTCGTCTCGGGGGGAATGCGACAGTCGTTTCGAGGAAACATTTTCTGCAACAGTCGTAGTTGTGCATGTCCACGGCGCGACAGGTCAGATTTAGGAATACACTTGAGGAGTCGTAACTGATGTCGCAAATCCCAGTCGTCTGGATTAGGCCCCAGTAGGCAAGTTAGAATTCGGGATTCTAGTTGGTCCCTGAGAGATTGGTTGGCATGAGGCCAGCATTTCTGGATAGCGTCTCTTGAGATTGCTCCGCTCGCATCTCCACCAGAAGAATATCGATACTCGATGTTAAGGCGCTCAGGGTCTGCTGCAATAAACTCGAAGCATTGATTGGCAAATTCGTCTGGATTGGCAGAAAAGGATCGGAGCAATAAAACCGCGATCGTTTCTCGTTTGGAATTCAACAAGTTGGCTATGGCGATACGGAGCCTATTGCAATCGTTTACGGCGAGCGATTTCATCGCAATCAGTAGGGATGCTAACAGCGCTTCGCTAAACGTATAAGGAATAGTATTTGATCGCATGTACCATACCGAATCGGCCGTGTTTCCATAGGAACGGGGGTAAGGGTTCCTCGCAACAATCCGGACGAGTCGCGGAAGGATGGTCTCAACAAACAGATAAGGACGAAGTTCGGCCAGACGTTTGAGTAAGTCAATGGATTCGCCGTGGCGACTTCCCGCATCTAGTCGTTGCTGATCTTGGTCGTCATTGGGGTTGAGCAAGACTCGGCTATCGAGCCAGCAGGAGAGCGCTTCGATCGCAAACTCAGGTGAATCTTCGACAGCTCTCCGAAGTCGCGTAAGCCAATGATCTCTCTTGTCCCACGATTTCGATTCAAATAGCCCGTCGACGAGCAGACGGAGGAAGAAACACTGAATCTGCCGGGATGGATATTCGGAAGCATATTCGACATACGTTAGGCAGCGATCTTTCCATTCGTTGCTCGTCCCATAGCGTGCTAATAACAATTCAGCCGCTCGCTCTGATCGAAGTTTCTGCACATCAGTATTGATCAGAAACCAAATCGCCCTGTCATTGTCGTGCGATTCAGAACTTTCGATCCATTCTTTAATCATCCCCAGGCGGTCGAGGAGATCGAACCATGGCAGAGCGTTTCGTATCGATATCCAAATGTGGCTTTGCAGTTCAGCATCTGGCAACAATTCCTTAACGATGCCCCATTCTTCTTCAGTCGGGTTTAGGATCGTACCAAGCCATAAAACGGTCAGCCGCTTAATGTGAAAGCGTACCATTTTACTGTTCAGCACTTCTTTGAGTTGCCGCCGGTACTCTTCTGGGTCTTTGTCCCGCAGAAAGGCAAGAACCTGTCGAACCTGCGATCGGCAGAAAAGAGATTGTTCATTCTTCGAAAGAAACGTGATGAGGGAATGACCTCGCTTAACGAACAGGCGGGCGAACGCGTAGTCAAATAGACTCTCATGGAAGAACTTTAGGTAACCGGAGTCGAGAACTAGCACGCCTTCCGTTGCCATGGCGTTAACCGTTGCAATGTGATCGTCAAATGCAATCTTGATCGCATACAGTCGCCGTTTAGAACTCATGTCAGCCACGAGTTGGGATATCACCTCATCCCATTCGGAAGGCTTGACCAAAAGCGAGACACGTTGTCTTTTGTTTTCCCAGTAACAGTCCCACAAGTCGCCAATAGTCTTGAATTCTGTGGCATTGCGACTGGTTAAGTAGAGTTGCAAATGCAGCGGATTCTGCAGTATCTGGATTTGCGAGTCGGTAACAATGTATTTGGCCGATGTGGTCGCAGACAATACCTCTAAAACGGTGTTGCGATCGAGTTCTTTCAGCGTGATTACATGCGACGATTTAGGGTCGTTCAAGATTCGGAGACGAGGTTCATTCTCCAGATCGAATGTTCGGCAGGCGAGTAGAACTTTCATTCTTGGATGCTGTCGAACTTCATAGAATAGATCCTCAAGTGCATGCCATACTGGTTCGTTTCGTCCGGAAAGATTGCTGACTGAATCGAGTTGATCGATAACCAAAAAGCTATTCGCGCCGACAGCGGCTTTAGCCAGCACGACTGCAGGAGATGCATCGAGCTGCATTTGTTGGCCGAGTTCGTAACTAGAGTTGGCTGTTGAATATCTGTCTAGTTGAACGACCATGGTAGGAGATTGACATGCGGTTAGCTTCTCAATAACAGAAGCAAGAACTTGAGTTTTGCCAATGCCCGGCCCTCCTGAGACGAAAATCGTTTTCTTCGCATCGGTCGACGTTAAATACTCAACAATTGGCACCACTTCGGGTCGATCGATACGCGGCATCTGAGAACGATTTAGTTCTGCAGCCGACACGAACCTGCTGGCTGACGTAAAGGCTTTAAGTACTGCGGACTGATTTGAAGTGTTCCCTTCAACGCTGTACCCGTGCCCCGAAAGAAATTCCTGTATCTTTGGCGTGTCGATCTTGTTGCTGAGGTTTGCCAGGACGAGTTGCCCGAGCAAGCCTCGAACGTGCGCGGCATGCTCGGGTTGTTGCGAAGGCAAGCAGATCAGGAAGGCAATGACAATGTCTACGCTACGTGAAAGCTCTCGCTCGTCGAGGAGAACTACAGTTAGCCTGCGTAAGCAGTCGTATGCGAGTTTGCTATTTCCGGAGCAGAGCTTAACGATCGTGTCCAAGTCTCCGCTCAGCCGTTCGTTCTGTCTAATGGATGACTCGAAGTCTTCGTGGCGATCATATTGCTTCGCTCGTTCTTCTAGCTCGCGGAGTGCGTTTGCACCTGTTGCTGATACGAAGCTGCAGCGGTGGGTAGTATCGTTACAGAGTTTGGAAAGAAGATCACTGAGAATACTTCGGCCTTTGGACTTTGTATTGTTCAGCAGCGAGATCGTCCATTCTCGTTCGCTCGTTTGCCTTTTCAGGCAATGAAACTCTTTGTTGCCGTCTTTGCTAAGTGCTTCGAGCTCAAAGCCATCAGCTTCGTCACCTACTGGCTCGACTTTAAGCCAATTGTAGGTCTGCATAAGGACATCAAGTACGATTCGGGTAATCCACAGCAACTCGTAACGATTACCTACTTTGTCGGCTTCGCCTCCCGCTCTTGGCATAGTCCATCTTTCCGGCGAAGGCCGTGCTTTGTGCGATTAGTGCATGATTCTGGGTGTTAACATAGAACTATAGAGTTAACGGTCAATGCGATCATCAAGTAAATGGCAGCTTACTAGTGCCGACAGGACTCGCTTAACCCCGGGAGATGATAAGGATATTCCGCCGTACGACCTACCATACAATTATGCTATCACCGAGTCCAAGTAGGGCAGGCTCCCGCCTTGATGTTACCCACATCTTTTTCGTGCGGCGCGGACTCCGCGGAGGATGAGCAGCAGTTTTTCGAGGCCACGCCACAGGGTGATCCAGCCGGGTGGGCCATCGCATTTGCGGCCGAGGTGGCCGCCCAGGCCTGCCCTACACTTACTGCCCTTACGGACTGGGGCGGGGCCTTAGCTGATTCGCTCGATGCGAATGG
>JAIXVG010000062.1 GCA_027483145.1 Planctomyces sp. | reverse complement strand
GGACCGACAAAAGATTGAACTCTTTTGTTTTGACCGTACCGTCAAATCCCCAGCGAGCCTCCCCGATCTGAATGCCAGCCGCGCAGGCCATAGCGGGGCAGGCGACTGCCACGAAGAGGCAGGCAACGAGCGAAATCAATACTCGAACAAATGACAAATTGTCCCGATCGGATGAATCGGAAAGCGGCGGCGTTGTCACTGGAGGAACCATGTTGCCTATTGTGGCGGTTTCAGATTGAAAATCGCAACCTAGACCGCATTACGGTGAGGGCTTTCATTCTGCTTACAACTCACGGGTGGCGGGGGCGATCCGCGAAGCGCCCCGATACTTGTTGATATTTGACTCCTATTGCGAGAAGTCCCTCGCTAACACTTCAGGCTACGGAAAGGAGCCTTGTAGGGTGCCACTTATGGCCAAGCACTTATTTCTCGGTGTCTTCCAGACGGCCGAGGACGACAGCAGTTCGCCGGAGAGCTGCGCGTTTCAGAACGGGAATGAGAAGCAAGTAAGGGACAACCCCCAGCAGCATCACCCACGAGCTGTCGGTCAGGCAGTAGTAGGGGTTTGCATCCAGCGTGGTCAGACTTCGCCAGACGATCATCAGCGGCGAGGCGACAAGGAGCAACAAGCGAATCCATTGCCCAATGTCATTGAACTTGAGAGGCGATTGCGAATACCAGTAAATGTTCGAATCGTTTCCAACCGACGAGCTTCCCCACAGGCCGCTTGCACCGGGAAAGAGGGACTGAGCGACAAAGCCCAGGCCAACCTGCCAGACGGTCAGCAGTCCAAAGACCAGCAGCATGGCCTGTAGCGAATTACGCGTCATCAGGCCAATCCAGACCGAGAACCAGACCCAAAAGGGGAGTAAAACAAGCGTCAGGCATCCGAAAAAAACCGCTCGTCCCAAGGTTTCATAAAACTCGATACCAAGCGAGTACTGAATAATGCCAATGGTGGCAAATGGAATCAGCATCGCTGCTGCCAGGCGCCAGACCCCAGCCATCTTCTGCAGCAGGATCTCTTTAGCTGACAACGGGGAAACCAGGAGCAAGTCGAGCGTTTGCTGCGATCGTTCGGCACTGATCAGTCCCGATGCCTGGACCAGTAGCAGGACGGCCCCCAGCACCCAGATCACACACCCGGTGATCGTCCCCAGTGATCTGGCTGTGGTTGCGGTCTCGTTAGCTGCGAACATCATGGTGAAAAAGAAAACGATCGGCGTCTCGATGAGAAGAACCATTCGCGTGAGATGAGTTTTTGACCCCCAGAGCTTCTTGACTGTCTCGCGCCATGCAATTGGGTGATCGACGGGGAGCTTGCTGGAATCTTTGACGAGAATAATCCCCTTAGTAACGGGGTTGTCATTCACCTGATGAAAAAAGCGGTCAAGCCAGCGGAACACAAGACTAAGCATACCGGGGCCGGTCACATTCGACCGGCGGGGCAAAAAGTAGGCTCCAATTGAAAGCCAAATGACTGAGAGGAGCACAGGGCCGACTACTGACAACCCGAATATGAACAATTGCTCGAATGGACCGCTTGAGATTCTCAGCGATTGAAGAAACATCAAGTAAAGAGCGATTAGCATGAACAATTTCACCACGATAGCCATGATGAGCGCAACCACGGTCGAGCGGCAGATCGTGGACCACATCAGGCACCACGCTGCCAATTCGATCGAGAGCAGCAGCATGTATCCGACGCAAGTAAAGATCGCCTCGGCTTCGACCCCACCCAAGCTGTAGCAGACCGCCAAAAGTGGCATAGCCATCAACAGATAATTGGTCATCGGAATCAGACACGCTAGCATCTTCTCCAACAGAATCTCGAAGGGTGAAAGCTTGGTTAGTAGCAGCGGCTCTAGGGTATTGCGGTCCTTCTCGGTGGTAATGCTGCCGCAAGTATAAATGGGAACCAGCAGACAGATCGCCAAAGTCATGATTTGCATGATCGGCGAAAACAAAAGTGCTCCACTTCCCAACACTTCTGCAACCGAACGCTTAGCCGTGACTGACCCTGCATAAAGCCAGATGAAGCTGCCATAGAGAACGACCATATACGCCATGCGGACATAGTACGTACGTGGCCGATTGGCCTGCTCGGTCAGTTCTTTGGCCAACAGGGGTAGGCCGAAGGATTGTTTGGTGGTGGCGGTAGACACGGTGGTTTCCAAAGAGAAACAATTGAGCGTCGGTGAGCAGGTATCACTCCATTGACCGAACGTGTTTAGCTGACGCAGGCTGTTCAGCTTGTCATCGGATGAACTCTGCCGACTACGCCGTAATCCCTTCGGTCAGTTTCATAAAGGCGGTTTCCATGTCCATAACCTCCGCCTGGAACATCTTGATCTTGGCCCCTTGCTGGACCAGCGCGGTGTGCAGGTCTTCGAGCGGGAACGATTCACCGGTGAGTTTAATCGCCAGTCGATCGGTCAGCTCTTCGACAGACTGAACTGTGGGCAACAGCCGAATGGCCGCAGCAATCGCCGGGTTGGGGTTGGCCAATTGAACATGCACCAGTCGCATCATCCCAATTTGCTGATAGATCGCTTCAAGTGGCCCCTGGGCGACGATCTTGCCAGCTTCGATGATTCCAATCTGGGTACAAAGCTGCGCCAGCTCGTGCAGAATATGGCTCGATAGAAGGATGGTTTTGCCCATCTCTTTGAGAGCCTTCAGCAGCTCTCGAAATTCGATTCGCGCCCGCGGGTCAAGCCCCGAAGCTGGTTCATCGAGCAGCAGCAACTGCGGCTCGTGCAGCAGCACCCGTGCGAGAGAAAGCCGCTGTTTCATGCCGCGCGACAGACTATCGACCTGAAAGTCGATCTTGTGGGTGAGGTCCGTCAGCTCTAGAACGCTATCGACCAAATCGCGGCGTTTGGCGGCTGGGATGCGGTACGCCGCTGCGAAAAAGTGAAGGTACTCGCGGGCGGTCAAGTCTTCGTACACCCCAAAGAAGTCGGGGACGTAGCCAATGATTTCGCGAATGCGACCCGGATGACGACGAACATCGATTCCGCAAACTTCAACCTGACCTTGAAAGCCCCTGAGCAGCGTGGCCAGCACCTTGATTGTGGATGACTTCCCTGCCCCGTTTGGGCCAATAAAGCCATAGACCTCGCCAGCCGGAATTGCGATGTTGATTCCTTTGACAGCTTGAAACTTGCCATATCGAACCCAGAGGTTATCGACCAATACGACGGGCTTGACTTCTGAAGTGGCCAGGCCCGTTGCGGGGGTTTCGCTTGTCGAAGAGAGGCCGGTTGAGGTGGCCTCTGACTCGGGCGATACGGAAGTTGTTGCGGTCACTGAATGGCCCTTAAGTTACTGTTGTTTCAATTTCCAGCTTGGCTGGTCTCGACGAAACGACCTGAAACGGCCTTTCATTCGGGTTGAGTGCTAAGGTCGGTACTGAAGCCGATGGAGGACATCGCCTTCGCTGGTTGTCGTTGTGACAATTACCGTATAGCCCGGTTCCGGCACGGCTGGTAGTTTGAGATCTCGCAAGCTGGTTCCACCTTGTAGTCCAATAGAGAAGACGGCGGGCTGTGCTTCAACCAAGACTCTGGCTTCAATTGATGCGAACCGATTCAGCTCCTCGTAGCTACTGATAGCCGATGTGTACAATGAGCTGCCTGGCGCACCAGGAAATGTCGGCACAATACCGGGTTGGCCCGGTCGTATCACTTGGATTTCTGCAGATGCAATACGTCGCAACTGCTGTTCATTGGCACGATCTTGTGCTTCATTGAGGTATTCAAGCACGCGTGACCAATCAAATGGAGGGGGCTGATCTTCAATCGAAAGGCTGCGGGATAACACCGGTCTCCATTGATCTAAACTGACATCAATCCCGTAACGCTGACCATAGCGCCCGGCAACAGGGTGTAATGACTCGGTAACCGACTTTCGAGAGCCAAAGCTGGCCGTGGTCATGTTTGAGTAATCAAAACTGCTAATCTGAGCAAACGACAGTAGACTCCGAACTTCTTCGAGAGTGACCGACGTCGAACGATTGGAAATCAAGCATTCCAAACGGTTTGTTCGGACTAAGCGGCCACTGTGGTCATAATCGTGAATGGTCAGAGGGCGCGTCCGTCCAACTTCGCCGATATACCGATCGGCTGTTGTAACCAGCACGACCGCACAGATGACCGATAACACTGGCAAAATGCCCCAAGTCCACTTTCGGACTCGCAAATAACCCAGAACAAAGTAATCAACTGGACCAGCCAACACGACCAGCGTTCCAAGGATACTGCCAACTAACCAGGCAGGTGGAAGTTGTACCGCTTTTGGCAGAAGCCGCTCGACGATGCCTGCAGCGTAAGGTTCAACAGGTAGAATAGAGAACGATCGTGCCGAAATGGACTTGATCGCTTTGGTGGAATTTGCCTCGTCATTTAAAGCTGGTGTTTCGGGAATACTGACTTCAACATCGTCGGCTGGCAACAAGACTGGCGTATCGTACGAGCTAACCGGCAGATTAATCAGTTTCCCATTTGCCAATTCTTTCAGATGATAAGGCTCAATGCCCCACCATTCCCCGAGTGCGGTTCGCCACGTGGGGGTCTCGAACTGGTCGAATGTGGCATTGGGCCCCACGATCCCCAATCGACCTAAGCCAATGTGAAACACCTTCAGCGGCTCATCGAGGTCGAGGAGTCCATCGGCCGCGACATAAGCACTCTGTTCGCTTGATGGAGCAAAGGAAAGCCAGTCATTGATGATGCTCAAGCTGCGAGCACCAATCATCTGCCGCGCATCAATGAGGACCGAGCCACCCGCCTTCAGCCACGCAAGAAGTGCTGCCTGTTGGTCCTGCTTGAGAGCTTCAAGTGCGTTGCCCTGAATAGCTAGCCGCGAGAAGCTGCACCAGCCAAGAGGTTCGTTTGGCGAATCAAGGGGTGTCAACGGGGAAATGACCGATGCAACAGTCCGATACATCACTTTTGTCGCATCATCATCAGCTTGCAACAGGTGCTCGATTTGCACCGCAGACGTTAATCGCTGCGTCATGGCTGACCGTTTGGCGAGAGTTTCGGTTTCCAGCCAACCGATAATGAACGTCTGGTTACTTTGGGTGCGTGTCGATCGGAGGGTATACGTCCCCATCTCCAGGAGGCGCCCATTGGGCTGCTTCAATTGCACTTGTACTTCGACCTGTGGAATGAGAGCCTGAACCCATGTCGCGGGGAACATGGTCTTCATCGTCTGTTCCCCCGGTCCTAAGACCACATCGGGAATCGTAACGACCTGCTTGGGGGTGGTTTCGTCTCCCAGTGAGAAAATCAAATCCCCCTGAACGATCGGCTGGACGTTCGGAAAGAACCGCCAATAAACAGTAATCGGTTGATAAGGCTGCACGGGCGGAGTCGCACCATCGATATCGACCACAATCCCCGACGTATTCTTGGGAGGCGTCTGAGCATTGGCCATGCGGCCTGCGCTGAGCAAGCAAACAAGAATCAGCAGACAACGCATGAGCATTTACCTTCAAAGTCGTTTTCGTCTGCCGCCAAGCTAAATTACCTGCATTGGAGGTCGGTTAAAGAACCACCATTCAACGAGCATGACTCCCAATGCCACAATAACAAGGTAGGTCCACAGCGGAAAATCGGCTGGCAATTGCTTGTCATCTGCGGCGATGTTCACTTCTTGAAAGCCGAGCTCGCTGGTCGACTTCAAACTTGTTTCCTGCAAGTTAAGCAGGCTGACCCCCAGCTTGCGCTCGTCGCCCGTGCCCGAGACCAGGCGATAGTTCCCCGAGCGATAGACCGCAAACCCCGCTACCCGACCATCTGCTTCAGCGGTCGCCTCCTGCGAACCCTCCTCACCAATCAGTTGATAGCGCTCGTCAGGGATACCGGTCATCGCTGGCAAGACTCCAGTACCTAACGCCCTTAACTCTTCCAATCCACTTTGCTGCCACGCAGCCTGCACGAGGTTGGCCACCAAGATTGGAAAGCCAACTCGATACGGAAGCGTCGAGCGATCGGTATGAAACAGCAGGCGATAGTCGTACTGGTCATCTCGTTCGCGAGCTAACACCAACGGGCCTTTGGCTGTGGTCGCCCAGACCGTATAGCCCGCTTCTTCGACGGTCTTTTCGCTGGCCTCGCCGATGTATTGGGGGTTTTCAGAAATAGCGACATCGAGCAACTGAACATGTTGCAATAGACCAGCCACCCGCGACCAGTCAGCCACTTCAGCAACGCCAGAGGCAACTTCAATACTCGACTTCAGCTCCGCCGGGACCGAACCAACATGGAGCGTCACCTTGGCAGGCCGTGGCGGCTCGTCATCCCCTGAGACGATGGCCAGGTCATACGTTTTCAGTTCCGCCACCTCAGGAGGAAGCGCTCCTGCTGTGGGGACAATTACCAGCGTTGGCAAAATGGCAAGAACTTGCCGATAAGTGGCTAAAGCAGAGGGACAATAGACCACCAGCGGCCGTTGCTGCGCCAGTTCCAGCCGCGCCGTATTGTCGACTGCCAGGCTATCAGGTTCCTGGCGAACGAGAGTGGCTTCGAGACTGGCGGGCCGGGTGCCGTCGATCTCGAATTCAATTCGCTCACTGACCCCCGGGCTGATGGTAACGGTCTCGCGGCCGATGATCTCGGGGCCATCGGTCAACAGGACATCGCACAGCCCGCTGGCGGACTCGGAACCATCGATTCGGACGAAGACGTTCCAGCGACTGCCGTTCCGCCGCGCGTTGAATTCGGTGATTCCAAGGTTGTTTCCCTTGGTGACGATCTGATCGAAGCTCAGGCGATAGGGCAGCTCGAAATCAATTTGCGGCGGCACGTTTCCATCAGAGACAAACAACACTCGTTCGATGCGGGCGGTACGGGCCATGGCCTGTGCCATCCGCAGGCCATCATCAAGCTTCGACGGAACATCGCGAACCTGCAAACTTTCGAGTTTTGCCAAAAGATCGCGTTTGTTGTCGGTGAAGTCGGTCAACCGCCGTGCGGTGTTGGTCACTTCGACGATCGCCATTCGCTGATCAGGAAGAAGCTGCTCGATGAGTTTTTTGACACGCTGCTTCGCCTCATCCAGGCGATTCCCCCCACCTGCCAGATCGACTGAACCCATACTGGCCGAGCAATCGATGAGGACTGGCAGATTCTTGAGCCGGGTTTCAGTACTGGGAATAAACGGCTGCATTGCCCCCAGAACGAGTGCCAATAGCAACAACAGTTGCAACCACAGCAGCAGATTGCGTCTGAAGCGTTGAAACGGCGAATTGACACGCTGGTCGCTAATCACCTGCTGCCACAACACGAGCGATGGCACCCGCACCTGGGGCCTTTTCAACTTCAAAAAGTATAATGCCACCAGCGGCACAGCTAACAGCAATAGCCAGCCTGCACCAAGTGACGTAAAGCCGGGCCAGCTCACGATAGCCACCCCTGCTTAATGAGTGACGACGTTAACAACTCTTCCACCGGGCGCTCGGCCTCAATCGAGATGTATCTCCCCGCGCGCTGTCGGCATAAGCTGGCAATATGCTCCTCCAGCCTCACTAAATGCTCGCGATAAATTCCCAGTAAGTCCCCCACCGACGAAACATCAAGGTTGTGACCTTGCTCACTATCGATAAGCCGCAGATCACCCGTGACATCGGGGTTACGCTCGGCTGCTGATAAAATCTGCACACACCACGGCTCCAGCCCTGCTTCGTACAGTTCATTCAGCATCCGGTCGATGGGACCAGCCGTCAGAAAGTCGGAAAGAACAATCGCCAGTCCACGGCCACGATGCCGCTTGAGAACCGCGCGCACTGCCTCTTCGATCGTTGCTTCCCCGCCAGCAGCTAAACCTTCCAAAAACTGAAAGACCGGGCGATAGCCGACTCGCCCTGATGCCTTCCGCAGCGACTCCACCGGGACCGACATTGACTTGCCATGATACAGGCTGACCGGCTCTTGATTGACCATTCCGGTAATAGCGAACAGGGCTGCCAGCTCTTTAGCTCGGGTGAACTTTTCTCCAAAGTCCATCGAGCTGGAGCCATCCACAATAATCACAACGTAGCTTTCCTCTTCGAGCCGATACTGCCGAACGTACGGCCGCCCGAGCCTGGCGAAGATGTTCCAGTCGACGTAACGCATATCGTCGCCGGGGACATAATCGCGAAAGTCATTGAACTCGGTACTGGTTCCCCCTTTACCAGCCAGGTGCTCACCCCGGCTGCGATTGGTCAGCCGTCGCTTCGTTTGCAAACGGAGCCGCTCTGCCCGGGCCAGCATTTGATTAGATAGCAGCGAAGTGAGTTGGCCGCCCGCCATAAGAACCTTATTTGTTTGTGTGAAGGGGCGATGATGGCAATTGAAGAACCGATTCGAGAACTCGGCCGTGCTGGTTCACAACCGTTGATTTCGCTGTGAAACACCGCCGCATTAGAGGGGTCCCGGATAGAATCTCAACTGGAAGTCAGCAGAAGTGTGCGGACTGGTCAGTCTGCTATGCCCGTTATCCTGATCAATCGGGTAGCTGACTGGCAAGTAAGTTCGAGCGAATGCCTGTTAATTCTTCTTCTCGCTAAGAAGATGAGACTTTTCTTGCTCGGTCAGCCCAATCGACGGACCAGTTTATGACTCCCTGCCTGATCGTCGTTTGGATTGGCAATTCTCCAGTTTGATGACAGCCGCCAGCCTTCGTGCCGCCGGACACCTCTAGCAATTGAAACGCGTTGTCCGAAGCTGCCGAAGCTCGACGCCGATGCCTTGGCCACCCGCAATGCCAGGCCGCTGCCATCCGATGATGACAAAGGGAGAAGAACCATTGATCGAAATTGATCGATCAGCCCCGAAATCTACTCCGCCCCTCGGGGCTTGCGTTCTGGGGGTTTCCGTTCTGGCGGGGGACCAAGGATGCCCTCTAACGCATCACGCAAGAGCCGTCCAGGCCCGGGGGGTGGTCCACCTGGCCCTCCACCTGGCGGTCCAAATGGTGGCCCACCCGGTGGAGGGCCACCCGGTGGCGGACCAAATGGCGGG
>JAIXVG010000165.1 GCA_027483145.1 Planctomyces sp. | reverse complement strand
TTCCGAAGTGTGCAGTGGGAAGTTGTCAAAGCGCTGAACCCCCATCTGGACGACCAGTTGCGAGTTGATACATGGCATTACCCGGCAGAGCATGACAAGTTCAAAGAGTTTGCCGCAGGCCAGGTGAGCCGCGTGATGCGGTCGATGCGGTTACTCAATGACGCAGTCCAGTTGCTCGATTCTATTAAGCCGCTCAGGGCAAAAGAGGCGAGTGCTCGCTGGCGAGCCAATTACGACATGATCCATGCGCAGTGCCTCGCGTTTCGGGTCAGACAGTTTCAGTATCTGCTGGCGGTTGATGCCCACGCGAAGAATAAGCCCGAGCCAACTGGCAAGAACAACATGTGGTATGTCAATCGCATTCCGCAAATGAAGGAACCAGATACCGATCAGATCAAGCAGACCAAGGTCGATATGACCGAACTGAAGCGGCAAGAAGACCAGGCACGAGACGAGTTTAAGGCAATTATCGCCAATCATCCTCGAACGCCATGGGCGCGACGAGCGGAGTTTGAGATGAATCTGGGATGTGGGATTGAGTTTCGGGACCGTTTCCATGATCCCCGGTACAAAGATTTGTCTGCGAAGATTAAGGTTCCAAAGCAGTAATCGCAGCTACTTGTGCTCGAGCGGAGGGTGATTGCGGATCAGTAAGTCTAATGCGCGGGCGGCTGATTCCCATTGCCCCTCTTTTCCCTGGTGAATGGCTGCCTTGAGAGCGGCCCCTGCTTGCGGCCCAATCGCCCCTGAGGCCTCTTTTGCGGATAACTCTGTTTCGCATTGGATTAAGAGGTCGATCCTGCGGCCGGTGACAGCTGTGTAGAGGGCTTCTGCCACTACCAGTTCTGCTTCGGTCGAGATGACCGAATGGCCTGAGCAGCCGACAAGGAAGTTGGCCAGTATCAAGAGGGTGGCCATTAGTAGTGGCCTTGTTATCGACTTGCCCTGCTGGAGTGAGACAGGTGGCTGTGTGAGCGACATGATGCCATTGGCTTTTCTATTGGAGGGGGTCTTGAGATCCGCTGGAAGGAAATGCCGCCCAAGTGGAAGTCTTCAAAGATAGTTCTAAGAAGCTGTTTTCAAAACTGCAGTCCTCAATTCCGGGAATCGGTCGCCTTTTGGGAATTGGGGAGAAGTAGGCTAAACGACTCGTTTTCGGGTTGGTTGGCTACTGTAAAGAAGAACCCGACGATTGGCATCGTCGGCTCGGCTGGGGTTTGAAGACTGCTTCTCTCCGCGAGCAATTTGGGGTGTTGGTTTTGGCAGCTTGATCGGTTCGGTCGTGTGGAGACATCGGTTAATTGAAGCCACTGGTCAATTGAAGACAATGGCAGAGCCAGTCGCACCCAAGAGCAAGACGTCATCTTTGCGAGACACTCCACCAGTGGTTTCAAAACCCTCTGGAGTGACCTGCCGAATTAGAATTCGCCAACCACTTCGTTTCCGGCGCGGGTGCAAAGGCCGGCCCACAGGAAGGAATCCATGAACTGGCTCATGAATTTGACGGAGCCATCTGCGAAGAGGATGTTTGCTCCCCCGTCGTGTTCGGAAACAAATTGGTCGGTATGCCTGCCAGGATGGTTAGGTTGGTGGATGATCACGCTGGGGTGATCGTGCAGGTCGGGTCCACTGTGGGCTGAGACCATTGCTCCGCCGCTATCACAGTCGTTGATCAGTGCTCCATTCAGCTTCTTGCAGGTGGTGCTGAAGGGGATCACCCCAAACCAGGTCTTGTCGCTGACGCGGGAGGTGTGCTCGCCGATTGCGACGGTGTTTGAGGTTCCGTCGGTGACATCACGGATACCGATTTTGGAATTGCGATAAAAGAGACCATCAATCCTTGCCCCCGCTGTCCCGGAGATAGGTTCAACCGAGGTGAAATCGAGCGAGTAGGCGGGGGGGCGTCCCCAGGGGCCTTGTGTCCCTGACATGACCACATAGTGGCTGTGGGGGAAAATGAGGTTCGGGTCGATTGCCACCGGGTTGGAGGGTGTTTCGTTGTTGCCGGAAGTGTAGCGCTGGACGACGAAGCCCCGGTCGCCGCCGGTTGTGGTGGGACAGAGAAAGGAACTCATCACTCGAGATTGGTTCGCCCTAGCAAGATTGTCGGCAGACCAACACGGCTCTGAAAACCTCAGACTATTGTATAACGGGGACGACTCGACATACGGCAGAATGAGCACACCCCAGGCAAAGCCCGAGGGGCCGTTGAGGTTGTCGTCTGGGTAGTTGATGCCGCTTAGACTTCCTGTCACCGTTGGGCTGCCGATATAGGCGGGGGGAAAGACCAATGCATTATCATGGTAGTTGTGAATGGACAAGCCAAGCTGCTTCAGGTTGTTTTTGCACTGGGTGCGGCGAGCTGCTTCACGGGCCTGCTGAACAGCTGGCAACAGGAGGGCAATCAAAACGGCGATGATTGCGATAACAACTAGCAGCTCGATGAGGGTGAAGCCTTTGCGGGGGGGATGCATGTTGAATGGTCCTGTCGTGATGACTGAGGAACGGTCTTTGTCTGTTCGTTCTGTATCTCAACTGCATTTTTTGACTCGTCAAAATTGTTGTAGTGGTGAACTAGAAAGTCAACACTCCTGTTTCTCGAAAATGTTAAGCCTTTTGGGTGTAATGCTTTCACGGGATCGGAGGAAACACGTCGATGCGTCCGCGAGGCAGTTCGCCGTGAGTCTGTAACATGTTCTGTTAAAATAAGTTACAGCTCTTGTTTGCAGTCCTTGAGTTAAGCGGTCAGCACGTTTTGTGGTCGCTTAGTCCACATTATTTATCAATGCTGAAGAGATTCAGTCGGGTATCTGAACTTAATGACCAATACGACTTATGGGGCAAAGACGGCCTTTACTGGACAGCAAAACCAAACGAACGACGAGGAAACCGAACGCTAGCGCGTTGCGGCTGA
>JAIXVG010000109.1 GCA_027483145.1 Planctomyces sp. | reverse complement strand
GACGTTGCCTGCACAGAGAATCTGGATTGTTTCGGGACGTGATCCGGATGGGGTGGTCCCCTCAGCCCGATCAACGCGGTACGTGGACCACTCAACCCCTTCGAAGTTGACGTCGGGTAAGACGGCCGCCAGTTCCTTTTGGGTGTGGGCAATCAGGTCGGCAGGACTCATATTCACTCCGTCTTCGGCGACTTGCCCGCCAATCTGCCACACGGTTCGCTCGCGAGAATCGAAATCGCTGGTAATGGTGACCCTCGTGCGGGCACCATCGACACAGTGGCCATTGAGTGACGGTAGTGGTCCGCGGGCCAGAACCATGTGTAAAGGTCGGCGCTGCATGATGGTTGACGAAAGCTCGACCGCTTCTCGCAGGGCCGCGTTTCCGCTACCAGCAGCGAAGATGACTTGCTGTGGGGCGAATGACAGCCCTTTATGGCCGGGACCAGCATCGAGATGAACGGCTGTGATCTCACCGGGGCTGGCCAGGTCGAACCTGACACCGCCGGGGAAGTTAATCTTCAGAATGCGGTCACGATATTGCTGCAGGAAGTCGGTCATCAGGCTGACGGGCGAGATGACTTGTTCCGGAAGCTTAGCCACCACGCCGGGTACGCTGGCCAATGCCTTAGGGCGTTCTTCTGCTGTCAAAGTCTCCGGCCGAACTCGCAAGCCGAATCGGGCACCAATCATCCCCGCGTGAGAAGCAAGACTGTTGGTCTGCCAAAGGTAACAATAATCGGCCCTGACACGTGTGTGGTTAAGGGTGGGGGAGTTGGCCCCCAATAGGGAGCGGCGCCATAACTCGGGCATCTCGCGAATGTTGCTGGCGGAACGAGTAAGTAGTCCCTGCAGTGAGTACTTCAGTCCGCCATGAATGATTCCTTGCGAGCCAACTGTTTGGGCCGAGCCCAGTTCGCCGGCTTCGAGGAGCACAACATGGCAGCCGCGGCGAGAAAGGACGTCGAGCAGCCACAAGCCCGAGACTCCGCCACCAAAGATGATTGCATCGAGGCCAATCACGTTCACATCCTTGCGAAAATGTCGAGAGGCAACGCAGAGGGCCATGCCCGGGGATTGCTGGAAAGCGGGCGTCTGTCAGTTCGACGCCAGCCCCGGTAGATGGCTCGTGCATTTGGCCAGAGTTGATTTCCAGATCTGCGGCTCCGCCGCCTCGACTTGGTACCCCGGCCGACCATTGGTTTCATAGCATTTTTGGGAAGATTGCAGAAGCCCGAAGTTGGGGAGCAGAAACTGCTTCGGTCGATTTGGGTTGCCGCCAACACGAGGGGGATTGAACTGCGACAAAACAAGCGAAGGCCCGCCCGAGGGCGATCTGCCAGATTGGCAGAAGCGGTTAGCTCCCGGTCGGTGGCAGTCCGATTCTGGCAGGTGGCCAATCGGTTAGGCATGTTGCAAACTGTTTTATATCAGATGCTTATGAAAACGCTGCGGTTAGGCATGAGGTTAGCTGACAGAGGGAGGGACGCGGCCGGAGTCTTCATCGGCTGATCAATTCTCACGACTATCGACCACGAGGAGTTTTTAATGGCGAAGAAGGCTGGATCGCACGAAGTGAAGCTTGTTCCGCTGGGTGACCGTGTGGTCCTGAAGCGGGCCGAGGCCGAAAAGAAGACCTCTGGCGGGATTGTGTTGCCTGATTCGGCGACCGATAAGCCGCAACGGGGTGAAGTGATTGCGGTCGGTGAAGGGCATGTAAAGAACAACGGACTCAAGGTCTCGTTGACGGTGAAGGCCGGCGATCAGGTCGTGTTTTCGTCCTACGCAGGGGACGAGTTTAAGGTTGGGGACGAGTCGTACCTGCTCCTGCGTGAAAGTGACATCCTGGCAGTTCTGGCCTAGATGGTCGGTGCTGTGTGAACCCGGTTTCGGTTGGCTGTTGAGGAGGTAAGTCTGACTGACAGACTGAATCCCGACCTCCAGCCTGTTCGCTCGAATTCAGAAATCTCCTGAGGAGTTGAGACTAGATGGCAAAGATCATTGCGTTCGATCAAGAAGCTCAAGAGGCCATGCGACGTGGCGTGCAGAAGCTGGCCAAGGCCGTGCGAGTCACGCTCGGACCACGCGGGCGTAACGTCATCATCGAAAAGAGCTTTGGCAGCCCAACCGTCACTAAGGACGGCGTGACCGTGGCCCGCGAAATCGAGCTGAGCGATAAGTTCGAGGACATGGGTGCCCGGATGGTTCGCGAAGTGGCCAGCAAAACCAGCGACAATGCTGGCGATGGAACCACCACAGCAACCGTATTGGCCGAAGCAATTTACTGCGAAGGTCTGAAGGCCGTTGTTGCAGGGGTGAACCCAATCGACCTGAAGCGGGGGATGGATACCGCTGTCGCCAAGATCATCGAAAAGCTGAAGGCCTCTGCCGTTGAGTGCAAGACCAAGAAGTCGATCGCTCAAGTGGGAACCGTGGCCTCTAACGGCGACACCGAAATCGGCGACATCCTTGCTGCGGCTATGGAAAAGGTCGGAAAGGATGGCGTGATCACCGTCGAAGAAGGAAAGAGCCTCAAGACTGACTTTGAAGTGGTCGAAGGGATGCAGTTCGACCGTGGCTATCTCTCGCCATACTTCGTCACTGATCCACAGTCGATGGAGTGCGTTCTCGAAGACGCCTACGTTCTTATCCACGAAAAGAAGATCACCAGCATTAAGGACCTCGTCCCAGTGCTGGAGAAGGTGATGAATTCGGGTAAGCCGCTGCTCATCATTGCTGAAGAAGTGGAAGGGGAAGCTTTGGCGACGCTTGTGATTAACAAGCTGCGTGGCACCTTCAAGATTGCTGCAGTCAAGTCGCCAGGTTATGGCGATCGCCGGAAGGCCATGCTGCAGGATATTGCGATTATGGTTGGTGGCCAGGCCGTGTTTGAAGACCTGGGGATCCAGCTCGAAAACGTCCAGTTGTCGGACCTCGGCCGCGCGAAGCGGATCGTTATCGACAAGGACAACACAACCATCATCGAAGGCCTGGGAAAGACAGCCGACATCAAGTCGCGAATCGAGCAGATTCGGCGCGAATTGGCCAACACCACCAGCGACTACGATCGCGAAAAGCTCGAAGAACGAGTCGCCAAGCTTTCGGGTGGGGTTGCCCAGATTAACGTCGGGGCTGCGACCGAGAGCGAAATGAAGGAAAAGAAGGCCCGAGTTGAAGATGCATTGCATGCAACTCGTGCAGCCGTCGAAGAAGGGATTCTGCCTGGTGGTGGTGTCGCTCTGCTGCGTGCTTCGCTCGACCTCAAGGCCAGTGGCCTTAATACTGATGAGACCATCGGTTTCAACATTATCGTGCGGGCCTGCCGTGCACCTCTGACCCAGATTGCCAACAACGCTGGTGTTGACGGAAGTGTCATCTGTGAAAAGGTGGCCGAAGGGGATGCCAAGTTGGGTTACAATGCTGCAACTGGCAAGTACGAAGACCTGATCAAGAGCGGGATTATCGATCCTGCCAAGGTTACCCGAACCGCCTTGCAGAATGCTGCCAGCGTTTCGACGTTGCTGCTTACGAGCGATGCCCTGATCGCTGAAAAGCCAAAAGAAGACGACGCACCTGCCGCCGGTGGGCATGATCACGACATGTACTAATTCGGTAGCCCGACTTGCCGCCTTAAGTGAACTTCACTTTGGGGGGAAATGGGTCGCAGAACAAACGGAACGCCTTGGCTGTACTTTAGTATGGCCAAGGCGTTTTTCGTTGGCCGTGGTGTGACGATAGGGGTAACTGGGCCAGTTGCTCTGCTGGCAGAAATTCGGGGTTAAACCGAACCGGCCTGGCGTGCGATCTCTTCCGACCAGTGGAATCAATGTGGTAATCTTGTTAGTTGTCTACAAACCCTTACGAAGCGGGTGTTTTCTGCAGCACGCCAATTCCGAGGGAATTTGGGTCGTTC
>JAIXVG010000363.1 GCA_027483145.1 Planctomyces sp. | reverse complement strand
AGGTCTTCAGGCTTTACGGGGACGTTATCCAGCGGCCGTTGTTGCCAGCCAGTCACTTGCAGCCTGCGGTGGAAGGATTAGAGCAGATGCTGCTGGGGGTGGAAGATGATCCCAAGCAAAAGGTGATTCAAGAGCTGAAGCGTCGGGCGTTTCCGGCACCGTGGGGTAAGCCGACGGATGGTGAGCTGGACGATTTGCCGAACATCGATATCGAGAGCGTTGAGGCCCATTACCAGCAGCATATCAGGCCCAACGGAGCGATTTTGGCTGTGGCGGGTGATGTGCGATGGGATGATGTGCTGGCGGATGTTCAAGCGGCCTTTGGCGATTGGAAGCCGCGATTGGCCCCAGAAGTTGTGGTGGGGGCTTGCGGCGAGAGATTGGTTCATCTGCCAGTGCAGTCGACCCAAACGCAGATTGGGATTGCGTATCCAGCGGTGCCCTATCCCAGCGACGACTACTACGCCGCATGGGCAGCAGTGAGTGTATTGAGCGGCGGGATGAGTTCGCGGCTGTTTACGGAAGTTCGTGAGAAGCGGGGCTTGTGCTATACGGTTTATGCATCGCTTGCGGCCATTCATCGCTATGGGCAAGTGATATGCTATGCCGGTTCGACGATTGATCGTGCTCAAGAGACGTTGAATGTAATTGTGGCCGAGCTGCATCGGCTGGGTGATGGGATCGAGCTGGGTGAATTGCGACGCTGTCAGGCGCTGGCAAAAACAAGCTTGATCATGTCGCAGGAATCGACGCTGGCGCGGGCGGGCGCGATGGTTCGCGATTGGCATCATTTGGGGCGGATTGTCCCACTGGAAGAAGTTCGCCAGCGGATTGAATCGCTGACGCCAGAAGTGGTGGTTGACTATGTGAGGCGTTATCCGGCGAACGAGTTAACGATTTTGACGATGGGCCAACAGCCATTGGAAGTTCCCGTATGAAGTTTCATCAGACAACGTTACCGAATGGCTTAGAGGTGATTGCCGAACTGAACCCGGCTGTGCATAGCGTGGCGTTTGGCTTTTTTGTGCGGACCGGTGCCCGCGATGAAGGGGTCGTGCCGTGTGGGGTGAGCCACTTCCTGGAGCATATGGTTTTCAAAGGGACTGAGACGCTATCGGCGGAAGAGGTCAACTTGCGGTTTGATGACGTCGGGGCCAATTACAACGCTTCGACCAGTGAAGAGCAGACGATTTATCACGCGGCTGTATTGCCCGAGTACTTTGCTGAGACGTTTGCGCTGGAAGCAGCGATTATGTACCCGTCGCTGCGAGAGAAAGACTTCGAGACCGAGAAGCAGGTGATTCTGGAAGAGATTGGGATGTACGACGATCAACCGATGTTTGTCGCGTACGATAAGGTGATGCAGCTTTACTTTCATGAGCACCCGTTGGGGCTTCCCATTTTGGGGACACCTGCTAGCGTGACGGGGCTCACAGCAGCACAAATGCAGGAATACCATCGTACCCGCTATCGGGCCGGCAATATCACGCTGGTGGTGGCGGGCAATACGTCCTGGGAGGAAGTGTTGCGATTGGCTAAACAGCATTGCAGTCATTGGCCTGAAGGAAAGCATACGCGACAGTTAACATTACCGGCTGGGATCGCCAGGCAGGAATGGATTGTGCGAGATCATTTGCAAACGCAGCAGGTGATGGCCCTGTGTGGCGGACCAGCTGCCAATCACCGGTGGCGATTTGCGGCTGACGTGCTGGCGACGATTGTTGGGGATGATGTGAATAGTCGGCTGTACTGGGCGTTGTGTGATTCGGGCAAGGCAGAGATCGCTGATGTTTCGTACAACTCTTACGATGGCTGCGGGACGTTCATGACGTACCTGAGTTGTTTGCCGGAAACGGTTCAGGAGAACCTGGAACAGGTCACAGAGATTTTCGACGAGCTGAATGACGAAGGGCCAACCGCTGCGGAACTGGACCAGGCCAAGACGAAGCTGGCTGCCCGGGCGGTGGTGAGGGGAGAACGCCCGATGAGTAGGCTGACGTCGTTAGGGGCTGAATGGCTCACAGTAGGTGAGTACCTGTCGCTGGATGACGAGTTGGCAGCGATCGAGGGGGTGTCGCTGGAGGAGATCACAGCGGTGCTGAAAGCGCATCCTTTGCGGTTACAAACAGTGGTGGGTGTGGGGCCGGGCTAGTGGTTTGTTACGCTGAAGACTTCGGGTTGAGTGCCTTTCGATCTGCTATCGCGTCCGTGTATGGATTCTCAGTTTAAATCGCGCTGGCGAAGCCAGTGGCAGACGAAGACTTCGCATTGATGGGGCACGAGTTTGTGGTGATGCAGTGATCGCCGCGTTGGTGGTGCGTGCCGGGTTTAGAGTTGTTTTTGGGGAAAGAGTGTCGATGTCGGTCTGGCCTATCATCGTGCAGGTTGGCCAGTTTCAGGAACCGGGGTTCGCTAAGCTGGCTCCCTTGGTGAACACGTCGAAGGGGTGGGAGGATGTGGCGTTCCCACGCTCGCTACTGTTATCGGGTTTGCGCGGAACCCGCTCGGCAGTAGTCTCAAAGTTAAAGAAAGCCCTGGCTGAGCCTTCGGCCGCAGATTTGGCGACCGTCGTGCTGGCGGGGCGACTGATTGAGACCGACGGGGATATCTGGTGGCTGGCGAGTGATACGCTTAGTGAGGATGTGCCAGAGACGGCAGTGTCGCTGACGTGGTTGGCAGGGCAACTTACGAATTGTACTGCGGGTCAGTTATTGGTTTTTGCTGAGTTCTGGATTGAATCGTCAGACTTGTCTGGCCGCTGTCATGACTTGCTGCGAAGGGTCGTCGAGCGGGCTGGCCCCAGTGCGGTGTTTCTGATGACCCACTTGATGGGGGTCGACTTCGAGGAGACTCAAGCCCAGCAGACTGCCTGGGGGGCCGAGATCCTGAAGCTGTTGGCGGGGCGGGCAGTAATCAGCCGCTCCGGGGTCTCGGCTGAGGGGCTGGCGAATTACCTGAGGCACGAGCTTCCCAAAACCGAGCGACTATTGCGAACTGGCGGGACGGCCGACGACTTTATGCTGCTATCCAGTAACCCTGGGATGTGCCAGTTTGATCGGCTGAGCGATTGCGAAGTGAGCGAGTCGATCTTCCCGGCCAGTGGCTTTACGGGACTTTCGTTCTGGGGCGAACGACGTTTGCCATTTGAGAAGCTGCCGGGGGTTCGTCCGTTTCATACTCCTCCAGATCGGGCCGATGTGGCAGCAGAGCGATTCTTGCAGTCGCTGGCGGGAGAGTTGGTGAGTGATCAGTTGACGGCTCTCTGCCAAGTCATGCGGGACCAATACGGGCTGAAACGGCGTGATTTGGAACTGGCTTGTGAGCCAGGCGCGGGGTCGGTGATTACTCCGTACTTCGATGTGCTACAAACGATTGGTTCGTGTGCCGCAGCGCTGGACACTGTGATTGTGCGGACGGATGTCGTCAATATTCGCAAACCGGAACAAGTGTTGAGTGGAGTATTCGATTCGATCTTTGGGGGCCAGTTGCAGGGACTGAAGGTGGCTTGTGGGGGGCGGTGGGTGGTTAACGAGCTGATTGATCAGCTTGAGGAGCAGCGGCTCCCAGCGATTGACTTGCAATACGATCAAGCGGGGGAGTGGTGTACCATTGAGGTTTCTGGCTTCCACATCCGCATGCGGGTGACGAACTCGTGGTTAGTCGTCGAGGGGACCCGCCCGCTTGGTCCACATGGATTACTCGCCAGTTTTGCTAAAGCCCAGCAGTTTCTGCAATCGCTGGAGGATTATCCACGGTTGATAACTGATTGAGTTTTTTGGGAGGCTGGCGTTTGTCCGGGCGGAGTTAAGATTGGTGCTGTTATTGGTGTGGTGATAGTTGATGAACGCAGAGGGCTATTGAGTCTCAGCGGTGTGTTAGCGAGTTGAGCGTTCCTTGAGAAGATCCCTTGCTGACGCTGCGGGCTATGATTGGTTAACGGCAATTTCCGTAACGGTCAATCACCAGACGAACCAGGACACGATCACTTCCACTCCTCTCGTAACGCGCTGCGCCAGCGAGGGGCTTATTCGCACGAAGTTTTTAGCTAAATGCAGGTTTCGACTCGATCGATAAGGGTTACGAACAAGCACGACCGTGTTCTCGGATAGGTTTTACGCCAGTCATACCAATGCATACGCTGCCCACATCTGTTTATGTTCATGTGCCGTTTTGCCAGCATCGCTGTGGGTACTGCGACTTTACTTTGATCGCGGGCCGCGATGATCTGGTGCCGCGCTATCTCGCTGGCTTGGCTAAAGAGCTTCCACCATCGCATGGAGTGATACTGAAGACACTGTTTTTGGGTGGTGGCACTCCGACTCATCCGCAACCGGCTGAGCTGGCGCAACTGTTTGAACTCCTGCGGTCTCGGTTTGCCTGGAACCTGACGACCGAGGTTACCGTCGAAGCGAATCCACTCGATCTGAATGAATCGCGGCTCGAAGTGTTGAAGAATGCGGGAGTGAATCGGCTGAGCCTTGGGGTACAGGCTTTTGATGACCAGAGCCTTGTGATCCTGGAGCGGAATCATGCAGCGAATGATCTGGCAGGCATCATCCATCGCTCCCAGGGGGTGATTCCTAACGTCTCGGTCGATTTGATCTTTGGAGTGCCAGGGCAGACTTTGCCTCAATGGCAAGAGTCGTTGGCAAGGGCGGTAGAGATGGGGGTGACACATCTTTCAACGTATGGGCTGACCTTTGAACATGGGACTGCGTTTTGGAATCGGCTCTCTCGTGGCGAACTGAGTCGCACGCCGGAAGATCTGGAACGAGAGATGTACGCCTTTGCCATGGAATGGTTGCCAGCGCAAGGCTATATGCAATATGAGATATCCAGCTTTGCCCGGCCGGGTTACCAGTGCCAGCATAATCACGTCTACTGGTCGGGAGATCCGTACCTGGCATATGGACCTGGTGCGAGCCGATATGTCGACGGTCGGCGCGAGACGAATATTCGCTCAGTTCTGGGGTGGCTTGATCGAATGGAGCAAGGCGAAAGTCCCGTAGCAGAGAGAGAAACACTGGATGCTAGGGCTCGGGGGCATGAGCTACTTTATGTTGGGCTCAGGCGCTGTGCGGGGGTCGAGCGCTATGACTTTCAGCAGCGGACGGGGATTGCGCTGGATGACTTGGTGGGGCCAGCCTTGGCGAAGCTCGTCCAGCAGGGGTTGCTGGTAGATGATGGTAAGCGAGTATCGCTGACGATGGAGGGTCGTTTTCTGGCTGATATGGTTGCCAGCGAGTTGTTGTGATTGGTGAAGTGGCTAATCGATGTCTAGTCCTTCCTCATCAGAGGAGGGGCTTAGACACAATGCGGTGGGCTGTTTGGCGGCAAACGAGCAGCAGGGGAGGGCACTTGGCTCTGGAGATCGACGAACCCGACGATTGGCATCGTTGGCTCGCGAGAGTGCTTGAGTTGTGTCGAGTAAAGACACTGGCGAAGCCAGTGGCACACAAAGGCAGAACGGCGTCCGCGAACGATACTGAAGCAAATCAGCACTACGACTGAGAGGCCAGCCGGGCTACGGCGACGGTCTAGATCGCGCGGATGACGGCGGCGGCGCTTTGGCCGACGCGAGTGCGATTAACGGTCAGGGCGATCCCGTTCTGCATTCGCAACGGCTCCTGGTGGACGACCTTAAGGTCGCAGAGCGGATCGGGATTGCGGTAGTTGAGAGTAATGGGGATCTGGCGGTGCTTAAGAGCCAGAAGGCTTCCTACGAGTTCAACCGCACCGGCCCCGGCATCGAAGACGCCGAAGTAGCTCTTCAGGGCGGTGACCGGGATGCGATCTGCAATGCTGCCCAAAACCGCGTGATAAGCGCGTGCTTCGGCCAAGTCATCGCGATAAGTCCCCTTACCATGAGCGTTGATATGGCCCAAGTCCCCAGGGGTTAACTGAGCAGACCGCAGAGCGGCAGCGATGGCACGTTGCAGGCCGACACCGGTCTCGAGGTTGTTGACACCAGCACCATCACAGCCTGCGCCGACACCGAGGACTTCACCATAGATGGTGGCACCACGCGCGACGGCATGTTCATAGCGTTCAATGACGACGGTTCCCGCTCCTTCGCCAACCACCGTTCCGGTTCGATCGCGATCGAATGGACGGCAGGCGAGGTGTGGGTCATCAATCGGAGAGAGGCTCTCCATTAAGTTGAGCCGAGTAAGTTCGAGGGGGTGAATGTGCGAGCTGCAGGCTCCGACGATCATCACATCGGCGGCGTTGCGCTGAATGGTTCGGACCGCTTCGGCGAGGGCCAGCAGGGCGGATGATTCGCAACTGGTGATGGTATTGTTGGGGCCACGGGCATCATGTTCGATCGCCACGTGACAAGCGGGCATGTTGGGCAATTGCTTGATCAGCCACAATGGTGGGATCTGATCCATGCTTTCTTTGCTGAACCCACTCGATGCATCGAGCTTGCCAAGAGAGGCTTCGGCCAGGGAGCGGGCCGCATCAAGAAGCTCTTCCGGTGTAGAGGAGATGTGTCCTGCACCAAACTCCACTCCGAGGCGCTCGGGATCGACATCGCCGCGGGAGAGGCCGGCGTCCTTCATGGCCATCGAAGCGGAGGCGACGCCGAGCTGGATGTCGCGCGACATCACCTTGATGAATTTTTTGTGGTAGATGTGGCCGACGGGATCAAAGCCGCGAACTTGGGCGGCGACCTTTGACTTGAGGTTGTCGGAGGGGATGGAACGGAGCGTGTCGATGCCTGACCGGCCGTGAATGAGATTGTCCCAGAAAGAATCGTTACCGATCCCTACTGGAGACACGACCCCCACGCCAGTGACGACAATCCGAGATGGACCCCCAGCCGTCATAGCCAGACCCTACAAGTGACTGCTCAGAAAGTGCTACACCGCTGAAAGCGAGAGCAGCCTTGGCTGAACAGATCACAAAAACCATCCGACGGGCGATCGAGACAAACCAATCTTGGCTTGACCGATGTGCAAGTCCAAGGAAAGCAGGCAAAGCCCGGCTGATCCTCGAAATCGCAAGACGCCCGTCTTGATATCGGCACAAACTGCGTCGGGCTGCGAAAATTGTCAGTCCAACCGGACGACACATCCCGCCTGCATAAAGCAGCAGAACCGAATTGAACACCCCCAAATACGTCTTTAGCAGCTCTTGCTATCAGCAACCCTCGTCGTGCACCCCTGCACCACAAGAACCCCACGCTGATGGGCGAAAACCGTGAGACGACCAAATTGCAAAGAGAACTTCACAAGCTAGCTATACAAATTAAAGACTGAATCGTCCAAACTGTCAATCGGCCAGGCAAAAGCCAACAAACTTGACAGGAAAACATGTGTTCTTTTGTGTATTATCGTTGCAAGCAGGGGGCGAGTGTGAAGGATTTATTATTAATGCGGCATGCCAAATCGAGCTGGGAAGACCCTGATTTGAGCGACCATGAGCGGCCTTTGAACGCCCGGGGAACGGCTGCTGCGGCCTTGATGGCTGGTGTCCTGAGTGACGCAAAGGCTTTGCCCGAAATGGTTTTGTGCTCAACAGCACTGCGGGCCACTGAAACAGCACGGCTGCTGGCAATGCATTGGAATCGGCCGACGGAATTAGTGCTGCTGCCCGAGCTGTATCATGCAGCGCCCGAGGGGATTGCGAGAATTGTGGCAAATTGGGGGGGATCGGTGCAGAGCTTAATGATTGTAGGGCATAACCCGGGATTCGAAGAGTTTTTCGAGCTAGTGACCGGGACTAAGCTCGCAATCCCGACCGGGGCCTGCCTACAGCTCAGTTGCGAACTGCCGAATTGGAGAGAGTTTGGGTTGTCGACCCACGTTGAAATGACTCGGCGATGGTTTCCGAAAGATGAGGGGGCTAAGTGAGCCAGCAATCGAGGAACAGATGACTTTCCGACGCTTGGATGAACTTCGGCAGTTTCTGCCAGAGCAGTGTAGTTGGGATGGGGAAAGTGCCCCGTCGTTGATCTGGTCCTCGATCGGTTTGCGGGTTGGGTTAGTTACCCCCACTGTTGAGTTGAGCGGCGGCGACACCAAACAAAGCCCCTTCTAACAGGTGACGTTCAATGAAGGCCCCGAAGGCTTCAAGGCGAGTGTATTGCAAGAGGATATAGTCGCCAGGTTGGATGATGACACGTTCGGCCGGGTCACGGACTGCCTTGTAGAGATCGACTTTAATGGGGATCTGAGTCCCATCGGGGAGAGGTCGCAAGATAATCACTTCGCTGGCGCTAATGCTGACGTCACCATTGAGAGCAGATGAGCCGCCGGTTGAAGCGAGTCCCCGAGAGACACTTTGGCCGCGACCGACCCCTTGAGCGAGGGAGATTGCTTCCATGACGTTAATATCCATGTCGCGTGGCAGAGTGAATTGACCGCCACCCAGCAGGCCGCCGGTATAGAAGACTTCGGTATCGCGCGACTCGATGTAGATGACATCGCCATCGTAGAGGAGGACATCTTCTGGGAGGAACTCGATTTGTTCGCCGGGGGCCAGTCTTAATGGGATGCGAATAATGCGCGGGCTGTCGATGGTGTCGACATCGTCAAAGGTTTCAAACGGGGGAGCCTGTGTCAGCTGACCACCGAGTTGCTGCTGCCAGGGATTCCACTGAGGCGTCGTAGTCGGGGCGGTAGCAGTTGGATCAGCATCGAAGTGGGGCTGATCAGGCATCTGCGGGTTTGGTGCAAAGGTTGAAGCGGCGTAGGGTCCTGGCGCTGCAGAGAAGCCCGGAGCCGGTGCAAGGGGCTGGCCCATCTGCCCCGCAGGGCCGCTTGAGCCGGGTTGCACTGGCACAAACTGGCCATATGCAGGGGCTTGATTGCTGGTTTGAACGACTGGGCCTGCGGCCAGATTCGATTGCTGGGCCGGCCCGGTAGGGTTGATACTTAATGGTGCAGACTGGGAATAGCTACCTGGGGCCTGCCGATAGTCGTGGCCATAGGAAGCGGGTGTGATGTTCGAAGCCGAGGGGAACTCGGCCGCGTAGCCAGCCTGTTGTCCATATGCCGCCGGCTGATTGTGACCGTAACTGTTTGCCCGTGGGCCGTACTGGGCAGCTGATGAATCGTAATAGCCCTGTGGTTCGGCTGGCCCGGGGTTAGCATAGTCTGCAGAGGAATAGCGGCTGGTGGCCGGTCCATCCGAAGCGCCAACAGCATCTGGCTGGCTGAAGCCCCAACCGGCGGATTGGTATCTTCCACCATATGGATTGGCATGACGATTGTCACTGGCTGCAGAGGAGCGGTAGTTGCCACTTGGGCTTTGTGCCCGAATGACTGGTTTTTCTGATGCGAGAGCCAGCTTCCCGTCGGAGGGTTGGCTATGTGAGCTGAGTGCGTGATGGTGTTGACCGCGATTGCGGAGATAAGCGGTCCGTGCCCGTACGATGTAGACGGTGTTTTCGACGTCAGTTCCCGGCATACCGCCGGTTTCGCTGAGGGCGGTGAGGACGTCGTTGTGGTAGGCGGAGAGTTGGACGACCTTACCCGTTCCGCGTTTGAGGTTCCCAAGGTTGAGTTGTCCGGCTGCAAGAGTTTGCGGGCCAGCGATGGCTCCTTCCTGGCGGAAGACGAGAATGCGAGTCATACGTGGTCGCTGCAGCGTGACGCTGATAGTCAGGTGAGGCTTGACCAGTTGTCGATCGATGGTGACGGCTCGACGAACAGCGTTTTCGGCCTGTTGCAGGGTTAAGCCCCGGACAGGAAGGTTTCCAACAACGGGGAGGGCAATCGTTCCATCTTCGCGCACGGGAAGCGGAAAGCCCAGTGATGGGACCGCTTCGTTATTGGTTTGGAGTTGTTGAGGTAGTTGAACGGGTGGTGCTTGATCGGGGCGGCCTAAGAAGTTTTCGATGTAAACGGCTAACACGTCGCCTGTATCGACCTGATAAGCAGGAGGAGGAGTTTGACCCAGAAGCGAAAGATTGATTGTTCGTTTGCCTGATCGGCCTTCGGCTTTAAGGGCATTGGGGACATAGCGGGCCGGGACGCCATCCACAGGCCGCAGAGCTGCGCAGCCTGGTGTTAGAGTCAGGTAGACTCCAAGACAGGCTGTTGCGACTAGGGAGAGATTCAATTTCATCTTTGCTCCGTCCATCTGCTGGGCTTAGCTGAGGGCAGTGGTTGTATGACTGCCGGGCTGGGCGATGAACCACCTTAAAAAGGTCCAACGTGATCGTGCTTCTTAGAACTCAGCGTGCTGGTCCGGTTCCTGGCGGAAAGCCAAGGGCCGCAGGGGGTGGTGCAATCCCCCCCGGCAGGGTCTGATAACCATTAGCGGGTGGTGACGGTGTTCCCTGTTGCAATGGGATTGGTTGCGGTTGGATGTAAGGTGTTGGTGGATAAACAGCAGGCCCTTCGACGTGGCCAGTTGGCGGCAACGAATAGCCAGGCAAACCTGCAGGCGGGAGAGCGAAGCCACCGGGTGCAAAGCCAGTGGGTCGCACAGGAACGTGCGGATCGCGAATATAATGGATTGGTGCTTTGTGGATTGTTTTGCCGGCGTCAACCACTTGCCGGAGATCGGTGATGCAGCTTTGGGTTGAATACTGAAGGCCCCATTCATAACCCGAGAGCCAGTCTTCTGCCTGCTGCCTTCCGGCGCATGACCGATAATAGGCATTCCAATAGCGAGGAGGAGGGACGGCCGGGACGATTGGTCTGCTGCCACGGGCGGTTGCGATGTAGGCTGCTTTGAAGCCACGTCGGAAGTCGCCCGAGTAAGCTTGTCCACAGCTTCCTTCTAGCTGACGTAATGCCTCGTTGGCACATGTGGTTGCAGTGTGCCGCGTGACCAAGTCGTCGTACCAAGGGATATAACAAGTGGTGCGCCTGATCGACTTGGGGACGCACTTGGGGCTGCAGCCTTCGCAGTTCGAGCGGCCGCCCAATTGGCGAGTGGCATAGCAGCCTGCCAGAATTGCGGCGGCGAGCATCCCCAGAATGGCAAGGCCCAGAGGCTTGCGCCAAGCAGCCTGGTGGAGTGCCGATGCTTTTGAATGCTGGAGCGGGGCGTGCATGCAATCGACCCGTGTCTACGTTTGAGCGGTGGTGCTGAACTGGCCGGCTGAAGCAAAAGTTGCTGCAGGCATCCAGGCCAAGCGATATGAGTCCGTGGCGCGACATTCTTCCCGCGCGGGAAGCGTTGCTCCACATCGGATTATCGGGTGGGGTCGTAGTGAAGATGACGGTTTCTCCCTTGTTGAGGACCGTGGCGCTTTTAGCGGAGGTCGCGATTCGGCAGAGATTCCCATGGCTGGCCAGGTGCTCCAGGTTCGCCAAGTTGACAGAGTCAAGGAGAAGCGGCAGAAGTTGCCTGTGGTGGTAAGATAGGGGCTGCGAGGTTGGCACTGGACGGGAATCGATCTACTAGTGGGAAGGGACACTGCCTATAACGACGGGGACCGACCAAAGCTCAACCGGATGCCCTTGGGGCTGACACGCCTGCAATGAGCACCGGCAGAGGAATTGCGCCACAGGAGACCGCCCGATGCAAAACAAGTTCCTAAGTGGGCTGATACCCTGGCTGTCACTGCTATTGGTCTGGTGGGACGCTATAACGTGCGAGGTAGTGCTGGGAGCAGACAAATCGGGACCAGCCCTGAAGGTCTATCAGGAGCGACATCGCACACGTCACTATCAATTGATTAACGATTTGGAAAAGCTGGCTGAAACGTGCGTGGAGAAAGGTCAAACTGAGGCGGCTGATGTCATTCGCTTGCGGGCGAACAGTCAGGCGACGAAGCAATTGGCCCAGCTTAAGTTGCCCAAACAGTTTCAAGGCGAGGTCCCGCGAGATCTGCCGATGGAAGAGCGGGCCTGGCAAACACAACTGCGGTTTCTGGAGAACGACTACGCGAACGATGTGTATGCCCTGTCGCGCAATGCGCTGAAAGGTGGCTTCCCTGGGTTTGCCTACCAATTGGTGCGAGAGGTGGCCTGGCATAATCCGGACCATGCCAATGCTCGCAAGCTATTGGGGTATGTGCGGCAGGGGACCGAGTGGATGACACCATTTGCGGCTCAGATGGTCGTGAAGCGGTTCGAATGGCACGACCAATTTGGCTGGCTACCAAAGACGCATGTCGAGCGATACAAAAAGGGAGAACGATTCGCTAACGGGCGGTGGGTTTCCATCGCGAAAGAGGCTGAACTGCGGAGTGACTTTAAGCATGCGTGGGAGGTGAAGACCGATCACTACATCGTAAAGACGAACCATAGTTTAGAGAAAGGGGTTGAGCTGGCGCTGGCCCTCGAAGGGTTTTACGAGTTCTTTCGTGAGATCTTTGTTGGCTACTTTACGACGCCCGAGCAGTTGCAAAAACTATTCGTCGATTCTGCTGCATCCAATCGCTTGCCGGTGCAGCAGTATACGGTGCATTACTATAAGACGCGGCAGGAGTACAACGATCGGTTACGGAAGTACATCCCTCAGATCGAGCGGACAAACGGCTTGTATTTGACCGATGAACGGATTGCGCACTTTTTTAATGACCCGGACCGGGACGATAAGGCGACACTATTCCACGAGGCGACCCATCAGCAGTTTTATGAAAGTGGCCCACCACGTCGAGACGTGGCGTTTGGTGCCCACTTCTGGCTGATCGAAGGAATTGCCTGCTATATGGAATCGCTGGTTTTGACAGTAGATGGGGCGTCGGTAGGCGATCCGGACTTCGTTCGATTTAACAACGCGCGAAAGTGGCTATTGGTTGAGAACCATTACTTGCCGTTCGCCGAATTCACCCAGATGGGGATGCGCGAGTTTCAGGCCCATCCCAAATTGGCAGCCAACTATAGCCAGGCAGCGGGGCTGGCTCATTTTTTTATGCACTACGAAGACGGGCTGTATCGGGAGACCCTTGTGCAACATTTGACCGAGCTGTATTCGACGAACCTCAAGGTGCGGGATAATGCCCGGTCGATGTCGCAGCTCCTGGGAATTCCACCCCAAACCCTCGACCGGCAGTACCGCGAGCATTGGGAGTCGGCGATTCTGGAGAAGCAAGAAGAGCGTTAGGAGTTTGGAGCTGTTCTAAAGTCAGTCACGGTTGCAATCCGGGGGCCAATTTGGAACGGTCGCGTCGCTAACGGTTAGCGCAAAAGCTGGATGTAGTGAGTCGTCAAGCCAAAACAAATGGAGCCGACCACATGCATGGTCGGCTCGGCAGGAACTTGAGGGACGTTCCTTAATGGGCGTTCTTGGTCCAGCAGTCTGCTCAAGGCTAGACGATTCGACATCAACGGTGCTAGACCAGCCAATCAAACATCAAACAGCAGCATACGCTGGAATTCTTCAAAGCTGGTGATTCCCGCTTTGACTTTCTTGATCCCCGACTGCTCAAGAGTCTGCATGCCGCTTCCCTCGGCCAGCTCTCGAATGTCCATCGAGTTCTTCCCGTGCAGAATGGCCTGCCGGAGCGCGGGGTCGATGAGCATGACTTCGAACACGCCGGTTCGGCCGGTATAGCCCGTACCGAAGTTCGCATGTGATGGCACGCCTTTGACGAGGTCGATGGTGTCTGCTGCTTGAGGATCGAGGCCCAGAATGCGGCATTCGGTTTCGTTGGGATGATAGATCTCGCGCGACTGAGTACAGACTTTTCGCAGGAGTCGCTGAGCGATCACGCAATTGAGGCTGTCGGCGATAAACATTGGCGGGATGCCAAACTCGCGGAAGACGTCGATGGTGGCGGAGGTGTCATTCGCGTGCAGCGTGCTGAAAACGCGAACGCCGGTCAGTCCTGCGCGGCAGGCAATGTGGGCTGTTTCGGAATCGCGGATTTCGCCCACCATGACGACATCGGGGTCTTGCCGCAATACGCCCCGTAGCGCTTCGGCGAAGCCAAAGTCGATACGATTATCGACCTGGATTTGGTTGACCCCATCGAGCCGCCGCTCGACCGGGTCTTCAATAGTGACCATGCTGCGGTTCGGGGCGTTCAATTGTTCGAGGCAGCTATAGGTGGTGGTGCTTTTTCCGCTTCCGACCGGCCCGACGCTGAGGATCAGGCCGTAGGGCTGACGCATGGCTTTCGCGACCACGTCGAGCTGTCCTGCGTCAAGGCCTAACTCGCCGAGGTTGGTGTAGGACGAGTCATCAGGCATGAGCCGGAGGACAAGGCGTTCGCCGTGAATGGTGGGGCCGCTGCCAACGCGCACATCGCGCTGCTGCTTGAGGACGGCGCTACTGATATGACCGTCCTGAGAGAGACGCCTTTCGGTGATGTCCATCCCGGCCATCAGCTTCACGCGGGACAAGACCTGCGACATCATGTCGGATGGCAACTGCAGCACATCGTGCAGAACGCCGTCGACGCGCAAACGGATTCTTAATCCGGTTTTGGTCGGATCGAGGTGAACGTCGGTGGCTCGCAGTTGAAAGGCCCGCTCAAGGAGCAAGTCGACCAGCGGAGCAGGACCGATCACATCGGCCAGTTCCCGTAGTTCTTCCTGCAGAGCTTTCTGACGGCTTTCTTCGCGACGAGGAGCGTCGTGCATGGTGCTCATTAATAGCCTTTCATCCTGTGGGTCGAACTAGGGAATTGTGCTTACCACTTCCAGTGATGCAAAAACGCCTGCTGGGCCAGTTGTTGTAAAAGACGATTGAGTGATGTCTTGCGTGGCATTCCGAGAGAACCAATCACCGCTATTTTCCTGCTTCTTTCTCGGAAGCCTCTTTGCGAATATCGGTTGCCGTCGCGGGCTCGCCTGTAGGGCCCTCTGGTTCAGCATCGGCAGATTTGCTGGGTGCAACAGCTGGCT
>JAIXVG010000590.1 GCA_027483145.1 Planctomyces sp. | reverse complement strand
TAGCCAGTTTCCGTAAACTCTGACCTCAAATAGGTTTCAATCGCGCGACTATTCTCTTGCTCGACGTAGAGTCGCAGACCAATCACCCCCACCTCCCTGGCCGCAGCAGCTCTCATCTCTGCCAGCAACTGCCGGAATACCCCCATCCGGCGAAAGGCTTTGGCAACATAAACGCTTTGCAACCACCAGATTTCGCCATTCCGCCAATCGCTCCATTCCCGCGTATGCATCATCTGGCCAACCATTTGCCCCTCTGCACACGCCACGACATATCTGCCCTTGGCCGAGTCGTTCAAAATGGCCAGCACCCCTGCCCGCACGACTTCCAAATCGAGCCTCTTTTGCTCGCTTTCGCTCGCCAGCTCGCAGTTGTATTGGGCGATCACTTCAAAATCGTCACGTGTCGCCCAGCGAACCGTGATTTTCGGAGATTGTTCCACTGTCATCGACCACTTCAAAACTTGGACTGCTCGTTAACGCTTTCCCCAGGCCGACAGCGCCAATTATCAGGTTCTTTAAAACGGAAAACTCTGCGCGCGGCTCCATTCCCCCAGGCGAGCCGCTTGCATCACCAGCCGGGTGCTTAACGACGCTAACCATCACCTCAACACCTTATCACCACGCCCAGTGGCCCAGCCAACTCAGCCCGGTCCAATCCGATTTAAACCATCTCAACCCCTGCTTGCGGTGTTTCCCTCCAACCAGCACCCCCACACGATCGCTACGCTCGGAAGCTTTTGTCCGAATGTACCGCCTTTCGAGACCCTCACGGTTTGCGTTTTGTGAATTCTGCTTCCGAATCGAAAAGTTCGGCAATTCTTGCCGGGCCGGATGGCGATATTACACAACGCAGGAAACATGCATACGAGTTTGCCGCCCTCAGGGAAGCGGGGGTTGATAAACAGGCAGCTCATTCAGGACAGATTTCACCTCACAACAAGTCGAGGTAGAGGGATTTTGCGATGTCGAACAACGAGTTTTCCAAGCTGCGGGCCATTGAAAACCAACTTGCCGACCAGCAGCGATTCGCCTGGGCCATGCTCCTCATTGGAGTCACCACCGGTTTCATCGGGATGCATTTCCTCATCTCCCGCCCCATCGCCATCGAACTGACCGAACTTCGCGGCGACTTAATCACCGTTGAATCGCGGATGCAAGACCTGGCCGGTGCTGGCGAGCAAATCTGGGAAGCCAATACCTTATTATCAAACCTTAAGGCCCAGCGCAACCAATTAGAGGAAGCCCGGTCAGCCCTCAACTCGCTCCGGACTCTGCGGGCCGAAATCGAAGAAGAAGCAACTCACGCCAAGACCGCCCTTCTGGCCATTCAAGACTTTGCCCAACTGCAAATGGCCATTACCCAAGTCCATTCGCAAACGGGTGAAGCCAATCAGGCTCTCGATCAAATTGGCCAGCTGCAGACCAACCTATTGAACAACCGCGAAACCAACGGACCTGCCATCACCGCCGTTGCTCAATTGGCCGAGATGAAACGCCGTGCCCTCGAGCAGGTCGAATCGATCGAACTGGCTCAGAACACTCTCGATCGCATTGTTCGCAACAACGACAAACTGCGAGGTCAACTTGATGGTATGACTCAGGCCGAACTGGCAGTGAAGAACCTCTCCGACCTCAAAACCACCGTTGTCGGAGCAGCTACCAATGTCGAGTCTGCCGGAATCGTCGCCAACTCGCTGATCGATCTCCAGCAGCAATTGGCCAACAGTGCTGCCAACGTCGAGTCAGCCAAATCCGTTGCCAGCACCCTCCTGGGTCTCGAAGCCACCCTTGCTTCACAGGAAGGTCAAGTTCGGACCGATGCGCAGAAGAACCTGAACAGCCTGATCGGCCTGCAGAACGAACTGGCTCGCCAGTCGCAGCAAGTGGTCGATGCCGTGCAGAATGTGGAAGTGATGACCGCCTTCCAGGAAGAAATGACCAATCACGTTCAAGGCCTCGAAGTCATTCGCCGCAAACTGGTCGAAGTCGGCATGATGGATTCGGTGATGGCCAAAGCCCTGCGTGTCATCGATCCCCTGATGGAGATCGGCAGCTTGCACCGGCTCAACGAAAACGAAGTCCGCGAAGCCGCCCGCACCATCCTCGATTCCCGCGCCACCCGCATGTCCCAGAACACCAAGGCCCGGACGAGTGACGTCGAGTCACCCACCGTCGAAAAAGGCCTCGTCCCTCTCCCCCCCGAAGAAGTGACCGACGAAGTGAAATAGCCAAAAACACGGCCATCGATCACCCGACCCCTCAAAGCCCCTGCAGCCCTAAACCCCGGCTGCAGGGGCTTTTTTTATGCGAGGTGTAGGCTCGTCGACCCGCAAGCGGTTGAAAGGCCGAGAACTCCCATCATAGTCCAACTCTTTTTCACAGAGGTGCCGCAATAACAGGTCGGCCGAACAATCTCCGGAAAAGGTGGCGATTGGAAACGCTTACGAGTGTCGGCAATAGAAAGCCTATTTCACCAACCGAATAAAACGGCGTTTCCAGGCTTCGGCCACATCCGGATCGCTTGAAGAGATCACCCTCGATCGACAGAGCGAACATTACTTCTTCTTGCCATTTTCCATCATTTTTTTCTGCATCATCATCGACTGACGAGTCATCGACTGCCCCATCATCTTCTGCATTTGGTCTTTGTCCTTCATCATTTTCTCGCCAGCCATCTTGACCTTCTCGTCGGCCATCATCGGGGCCATTTTCGGATCCATTTGCATTTTGGCCTGTTTGTCGACCATCGACATAACTTCTTCGTCCTTCATCAGTGACTCAATCAACGACTCGCGTGCCATCATCATCATCGAGTCATCGGCACTCATCTTCTCTTTTGCCATCATCATCGACTCTTTGTCCATCATCATCTTTTTCATTTCCTTCCCCGCCATCGTTTCCATTTTGGGGTCAGCCTTCATCATCATGGTCATTTTCATCGATGCGATATGCCTCGCTACGAGTTCCTGGAACAGCATCGGGACTGCATCAGGCTCCGCCAACATCTTCTCGGTGGCCATTTGCATTTTGTTCTCATCCACCATCATTTCCGGCTTTTCCATCATCCCCATGACACCCTTGTCGTGCATCATTTCCTGATGAACCATTTCATTGGCCACCATCGCAGGAAGCATGGTCTTCTCGCCCATCATGCTCTTTTCCGCCTCTTTCATCATGGCGGGGTCCATCATCTTTTTCTTCGCCATCATAGCGTCTTTCGACATCATCATCTTGGGCTTCTCTTGCCCTGCTGCGAGTGATGTCAGCAACAGCATCGTGATCAGGCTCTGCGCGATCAGTTTCATCTCAATCCCTTTCGTCGACTTCCGTTCTTCAATTCGTCACCAATGACCCGCGGCGTCCGACAAGCTGTGCCCCTTCCGCTTCGATTGGAAAACGGATGCTACGGATATACTGTGTCGAAACGATCAAGTTCGTGTGTTGATACTGTAAAGATGGTTGCCGCGTTGGATACTCGCTCCGACTAACCATTGGGCAGTTCGAACCAAACTTCCGCTCGGCCGTTGACGAGTCCAATCCCAACTTGGCCACGATGGGCGACCACGAGCTGCCGCACAATTGCCAGTCCCAGCCCCGCACCGCCCGAACTCCTTGAACGCGAAGAATCCCCGCGGTGAAATCTCTCGAACAGAGCGTCGGACAGCATAGGGGTTCCCTCGACATCGTTGGCGACGACAGTCCGTAAAGTTGTATCACTTCTCACAACTTGAACACTCACTTGACCACCTTGTAGTGAATAACGTAGCGCGTTCTCGAAAATGTTCGCCAGCACTTGAGCCATCCGTTTTCGGTCGGCTGTGATCGCAAGTGTCGGAGGCAGCTCCAGAGACACGGTCAGAGAGCGATCCTTCAATCGGAGTTGGAAAGACTGTACGACTTCTGTCATCAATCGCGTCAGGTCAAACGATTCCGGAAAGAGATCTTGCTGCGCGATATCGGCCCGCGCCAGTTGAAGCAACTCTTCGACGAGATGCACAAGTCTCAGCGATTCCTCATGGATGGTTTCAAAAACAGCGGTTTCGCCAGGAATCACTCCATCCCGCAGCCCTTCTGTAAAGCCCCGGATATTGGTGAGTGGGGTCCGCAATTCATGCGCAACATCGACGATGAATTCTTTGCGCAAACGATCGACTTGCTGTAGACGCTCTGCCATCGCATTAAACGACCTGGACAACTCGTCAATTTCCCCGCAACCCTTCACCGATACGCGTTGATCGTACTCTCCTTGTGCAATGCGACGAGCGGCTTGCTGGATAAATGAAATCGGCCGTGTTAGTCGGTAGTTCAACCAAAGGCTTAACAAGATCGCTACCACGAATCCCGTCAGGCTCGCGAGGAGTAGATAGCGATCGACGGCTTCCAAAAACATGGAATGAGCCGCATCGGGAGTAATGTCATACTCTTTGCTCAAAGTCTTGAAGTAGTCTGCCGCCAAAAGATGAAACGCCAAAGTGATCGTCACGATGACTACGGCAACAGCCAGCGAGTTAATCGTCAATAGCTTCCAGAGTAGTCGCTTGGGTGCAATCATGATGGCTCCAAATCTGCGAAGCGATATCCGAGACCGCGGACCGTGTGGATAAAGACAGGGGCATTGGGATCGTCCCCCAGTTTCTGTCTGAGTTTTCCAACGTGGACATCAATAACACGATCGATGACCGGATCTCCCGAAGGATAGAGAGTATCCAGGAGTTCACTTCTCAGAAACACGCGGCCGGGTGAATTCAGCAGCGTTCGCAGCAGCGCAAATTCGAGTGGCGTCAATTCCAGTTGCTGGCCGTTGAGCATGAATCGGCGATTCATTGACTCATACACCAGCCCCGCAATCGACTCCACCCTATCGCTCTGCGTTCCAAAATCCGGTGTTGCTCGCCGCAATAAGGCCTTAACTCGAGCTACCAGCTCTCGTGGACTAAACGGCTTCACGACATAGTCGTCAGCACCCAACCCCAGTCCCAGCACAATATCCGCTTCTTCATCACGTGCCGTTAGAAACAGAATCGGCACCTGCGACGTTCTTCGAATCTCCGCGCAAACATCAAAGCCATTAACCCGAGGAAGGAGTGCATCAAGAATGACCATATCAGGTTGCATCTCTGCAAACAGTTCCAATCCCTCTCGACCATCGCTCGCCAGAAAAGTGCGGAATCCTTCTTTCGCCAAAAACATTTCGATTAGACCTGCTGTTTTCGAGTCATCTTCGACAATCAACAGGGAACGGCCCCAACCCATAGCCAATCACCTTTAGCAGGAGAACAAGTCCGATAATGTCAACGTGTCGCTACTAGCACGTTTGCTTCCGTGGCAATTCTGTGTCAATCGCCTACAAGACAAAGAGACGAACACAGTTTACGTTCCGTTTCTGTCACTTCGAGTCAATACGAGACCAAATCGGTCCCTGCCATCGAAGTTGGCCACCCTGTATTCGTCGCTCGAAAACTTGCCCTCTTACAGCGATTCAGGAAAGGGGGCACAATTCGCCTCGATAAAGCAACCATTCTGGTCCGACTCTGCTTCACAAAAGAGAAAAGCATCGACACGTCTCTATAGACTGTTTCAAAACTCAGTTGTTGTAGGTTTCCCTCCGCAAATCACGGTCCCGAGTTTTCCACCAGAAGGTTGTGAAACTACTACTAACCTTGACTGCCAGAAAAGTGGACCAACGCAGCATGGCCAACGAAATCAGGTCAGTGAAGGTAAACGAAGCGATGACCGTGCCGGGTGCCACTGCAGGCTTGTCCAGAAGTGCGATTCAAGCTGCTACTTGCACTTGCCCCAGCAGGAATGTCAGCCCTGATGATCAATCACGAACCCGTGGCCAGTTCTCGCCCACCGAGCCGACAATGCCAGTCGTCGGGTGCTTCGAACTCCAATTTCATCTACTTTCAACCAGTGTCACTGACCGACCGTCGGCTGCACCCAGGGCCACCAGCAAGTGCGATTGACCGCTGAGCAGCTGACGTCAAACTCATTCATACAGCGAATGCAAATACACTTCGCTCCAACACGTTCGACATATCGCCTGACAGCTGGATCGCAGCGACCGTAACAGAATCGCCACTAATCATGATGAGTGCGGTGTAAAAAAGAAAACCCGGGCTGCCAAGAAGGTGCCCGGGTCGATTCATTCAGCGATGATTTTGAGGCCTGCCAGTCGACCTTCGAAGTAGCCGTCAGAAGGTGATAATCTGGAATCCATCCTGAACAAGTTTCCGGTAGCTCATGTTCTGACCATAGTCGGAAAGTAAATAGACTCCTTCGGCTTTAACTTCATCGGCAACGCCAAAGGCTCCTGCACAGAATCCACAAGCACCAGCAATCTGATCCTTCAATCCACTGTATACACTGTGCATCAGATGGTCGGCCTTCGTCAGTTCTCCAATCCACTTCGTGCCTGTACCCGTAAAGATCACCGTGACCCGATCTCCCCCATCCTTGAATTCTTTGGCAGCTGTCAAGGCGTTGACGATACGTCCGAGGGCTTCTCCCCCTTCGGTATCTGTTAGAACAACAATTGCGATCTTTGACATGAGATTTATCCTGTCCGGAACATAAAGGTAAAGCTGAGGCCAGTCGCTAGAACGGCCTGTAGGAAAGTGGATTATCGGGCCATCACTTTGGGACGAGGTTCGCGACTTACCCAGGCTGTGAGAACGGGCGTGAAACCAAGGACCAATCCAAACAAAATGTGTCCAATAAACCAATTGATGGGCGTCCGGTCAGTGGATTCGTGCATGACCGTGTTACTCTTTGGCAAAATTACGAACGTGAATGCTGCCCACGCAGCAATGCCCCATCCAACGGCCAATGCCTGACTCTGCCAAAGAGGCTTCGATCTACTCATGAATGGCCCAAGCACAGCACCCAGCATAATCGAAGTCGCCATATGCAAGACCAGGCCGACAACCAGCACTGGAAGCGTCAGAGTCAACGCATTCTCGCCGTAGAAAGTTGCCGCAATCAGTTGGACGGGTTTCAAGAATCCGTCCCCATTGACCAGTGACGTCACCATGGCCCATCCAGCCATAGCAACACCGGCCAAGGCTCCAACTCCTCCTCCGGCAGCAGTTTGCTGGAGGAGTGATTCACTCTTTCGGCGTTCGCCGACTACGAAGTCGGACTGACGTACATCATTGATCTTTGACATGTGAATTCAACTTGTTCCAGGTAAAACGGCTCGGATGAAGTCAATTTGGGAATAACTCGCTATTTGCTCATCTGTCTGGCTTTGGCTGCGCGTAGCACAGGATATGTCGCAGTAAAGACATAGTCCTCGGTAGCTCCTGTGTGGCAGTTAGCACAATCGGCGGTTTTCATTCTCGCACCGACGGGCTTGTAATCAGGAGCTTCCCCAAAGCGGAAGAAGGCCCATCCACCTGGCTCTTCCTTGAAGCGAGTGTTGTCTTTAACCATTGCCTCAAGACTGACAAACTCTCCCTGGAAGTAGCCGTTCCCGCTGGGCATCGCTTTGCTCCCTACTGAGACAAGTTCCTTCAGGATGACAGTTCCTTCCGGAAACTTGCCCGACTTCTTGTACGCAGCAAAGCTTGTTGGATCGATGTAAACGTTATGGAATTCAGGGAATGCCGCCTTCCCGTCATTCAATTCGTTAGGCGTCACAGGAGCACCGACGAATATCCACTCCCGGTGATCTTCAGGCCGCATCAACTGGCCTTTAGTGTCGTATTGTGCAGCAGTGGGCCTGGTCATCTTGGTTGAGGAGGGGTCCGCAGCCAGCGATACCGAATCGATCGGTGTGTGACCGAATACGAGAATTCCCAGTGGCACAACGGCCACTGTGACCGCCAAGATTGCTTGCCGCCCTACATGAGCCAACTTCATAGTCATCGTCCTCTTCCTAAGACACGTGTTCAGTCAATCCGCACCAGTCTCGCTGGCACGACAATCGCTTTTGCAATCAATGTGCCGCAAAACAAGCGAAGGACAATCATTCACGCAACTCATTATTCTTATTTGGCTTGCGAACAATGTTCGTCGTGTACAATTGGCCCGACAAGGTACGATATGCCGTAAGTTGATACGAAATATCGTAACCCCCACTTAGTCCCCAGATCGGCAAAGAAGAACACTTGGAAAATCAACCGACAATGTCCGACTCCTCACTCATCGGGGAAACGACGCTCCGCTCGATTATGGAAGGTACCGCTACTGCCC
>JAIXVG010000577.1 GCA_027483145.1 Planctomyces sp. | reverse complement strand
TGGCGAGTCGCCAGCCCGGCCGTCAACTTGCACGCGAGGGCGGTCAGCACGCTGCCAACAAACGCCTCCCAGACATCGGGCGAAATCTGAAAGTCGTACCGCAGCAGAAAGGCAACCCAATAGGTTGCTGCGTACAGTCCCAGATAAATCGGAAGCAGGTAAAGCCAGCGAAATTCCATCGAAGACATCCCTGTCGCAAAAACTCATCCCCCCTGAAAGCCGAGCATCCTTGCCAGGCTTGCACTTTCGTTGTTTGGGAGGAAGTCCTGCTGCCACCAACTTTCAAAATCGATTTGCCCGGCAAGGGGAAGACCCTTCGCCAGACAAAAAGTCCCTTAGCAGCCCTTTCTGAAGGGGCTGATGATGGGAAAATGTATTGAAAATTGCTGGTTGCCGCAGGAGAAATCGGCAATGTCTGCGGGTCTTAGGCCATTTTCCCAAACAGGTCCAGAGGAGTTTGCCGAACGGCCAGTCGGTCTGAAGTCGCCAGTAGCACTGCTGGGGCCAGCGGGACGAGGGGTTACCGAAATCTTGGGGCTAACTGGTAAAAAAAGAATCTTCCCGATTGACATCGAAGACAGAATGTCTATTCTGACGATGTCTCTATTCAGACATTTCGTCTTAGTTCGTCGAACAGCACCATTCTGCTCCCCAAGTTCTGTGTTGCAAAATACTTCAATTCGCCCCGTGACTCGGCCGTTTGAGGACTGGCCACCCACAACAAAATCTGCCCAAGTGTTTGTTGCCATGCGGTTCGAAACGTTTCATGTTTCATTGAGTGAGCTTGCCCATGCCGCGAACCTCTAAAGCCTGGAATTTGGCGCGCGTTGTTGGTGGGCTAATTGTGGCGCTAGCCACTGCTTTGACCGGGTTTGCTGAAGAGCAGCGTCGACTTTCTGTCTATGAGCTGGCCGATTGGATCGACAAGCGGCTGGGGGCTGTTCGGCCGGTTGGGCAACCGCTAGAGATCGTTGACGATGCTACGTTCCTCAGGCGGGTTTTTCTCGATTTGAATGGGACCGTTCCAACTGTTTCGCAGGCTCGTGAGTTTCTCGATTATCCCGGTCAGGTGGTTGCTCGCGACCCAAAGCGAATGCAACTGATTGAACAACTGCTAACCGGTTCGCGTCGCCCCGATCGTCATGCCGAACGGACGGCTGCTCATTGGGCCAGCTTGTGGCGACGAATGATGGTGCCGGGAAACTCGCCACAGGCTCAGGCTGCAGTAATGATCGAGCCTTGGTTAAAGGAGCAGTTCGCCAAGAACACGCCGTATGACCAGATCGTAAAGCAGTTAATCGCCCCCGCACCCGCGGCAGCTCCGATGATGATGACCCGGGGGATGCAGCCGGGTGGTGGAGGGCCTGAGACGTTCTTAGTGGCTGTCGGGGGGACTCCATCAGCCAGCGCTAGTGCCGTAGCACGCGTCTTTCTGGGCGAGCGAATTGGCTGTGCCGAATGTCATGACCATCCGTTTGCCCCCTGGAAGCAAAAAGACTTCTGGGGAATGGCGGCCTTTTTTTCGGGGGTGAATGCCGGCTCGGTTGCGGATGGTGCTTCGGCAACGATTCGGCCAGAGAATAGCGAAGTCACCTATAGCGCCGCTTTTCCGGGGGCAGGAGAGTATCGGCCTGAGCGGGGGAAGGGTCAGCGCGAAGCATTAGCCGATTGGGTTGTTTCGCCCAGTAATCCTCAGTTTGCTGCAACCGCAGTCAATCGAGCCTGGCAAGCATTGATGGGTGTGGGGTTAACCGGTGCGGTCGATGATCTAGATTTAGCCTCTGCGGAAGAGCGGGCCATTTTGGATGAGTTGGCCGGTCACTTTGCCACATCGGGGTTTGATTTGCGGTGGTTACTCACCGGAATCTGTCTAAGCGAGGTTTATCAGCAGCGTTGTGTTGCAAATGACCAGAATTTGGGAGAGTTTCCGGGTCAGAGGCACGTCAAAACCCTGACCCCAGAGCAATTGTTCAATACGTTGGAGCAGGCGTTGTCGCTCCCCATCGCTCGCATCGATGGAAGTGCCAGGTACAACGGCCTGAAAGATCAACTGATCAGCAGAATGAATGAAGGGGTTTCGAATCAGCCAGTTGACTTCAAGGCGGGGATTCCTCAGGCCCTGCTGTTGATCAATGGCCCCCTGACCGTTTCAGCTACCGATTTGGAAACCAGCCGCACATTACGAGGGGTCCTTGATGCCCCATTTCTGACCGAGACTGAACGCCTCGACTCGTTGTTTCTAGCAGTACTCAGCAGACGACCGACCGAGGCCGAGCGAGGATATTTGATGTCTTATGCGGCTGAAGCAAGCAACGATGCTGCCCGGCAAGAGGCCTATTCAGAGATCTTTTGGGCGCTACTTAACAGCCCGGAAGTTGTGCTGGAAAAGTGAAATGGGTTGCGCCAGCGGGCGAGCTGACTACTGGAAGTGATGAACAATCTGGCAGAAGCCCCAGGTCGCTTTTTGCCAAAACCAATTGAAGCTGAATCAGTCGTAGCGACGTGACGGCCAGTTGTTGATAGGTCGCAAATAGCCGCTGTTCATTCTTAATCGTAAAAAGTCAAACGTGAGCAATTCACAAGTTCGAGAGGGATAGCATGGCACTCAATACTGGCCGCAGGTTTGCGGGGCTGGGTCTGAATGAGATGGGCCGGGATGGCCTGAGTCGTCGCGCGTTGCTGCGGACCTCTCTGGCGGCTGCGTACGGCGTCTCGTACTCGGCCTGGTTGCCTCAACTGGCCGCTGCTGCGGAAACAGCGGGGACTAAGCCAAAAGCTTGCATCCTGCTGTGGATGGCGGGCGGTCCTTCACAAACTGATACGTTTGATTTGAAGCCGGGGCACGCCAACGGCGGGCCGGTGAAGCCGATCGATACCTCTGCGGCCGGAGTTCAAATCTCCGAGCATTTGCCCCAGTTGGCCAAGCAGATGCACGATCTGGCGGTGATTCGCAGTTTGACGACTCAAGAAGGGGACCATGATCGGGCAACGCGGCTGATGTTGACCGGCCAGCGCCCTGCGGCCGATGGCATCAATTATCCGAGCCTGGGGTCGCTGTTAGCCAAAGAACTGCAGCAGGCGGATAGCGAACTCCCCCCTTGTGTCAGCATTTCGCCATTTCGGTTTGGAGATGCAGGTGGACCCGGTTTCCTGGGGCCAGACTATGCCCCGCTTGTCGTTTCGGGTTCGAGCAACGATCCGGAAGCTCGCGCGAACTTGTCGATTGAAAACTTGAAAGCACCGGCTGGGGTCAGCAAAGAATCGATGGAGAAGCGAGTTCAGTTGCGTCAGTTCCTCGGTCAAAACTTCAGCGAACAGGTCAGCAGCCCCTCGATTGTGGCCCATCAGGCCAACTACTCTCGCGCCATGAAAATGATTGCCAGCGATGCCAAAGGGGCGTTTAAGCTCGATGAAGAACCGGCAGCCTTGCGGGATAAGTATGGTCGGAATCGATTTGGCCAGGGCTGTTTGCTGGCACGGCGATTGATTGAGCGGGGTGTGTCGTTCGTTGAAGTAACCCTGGAAGGTTGGGACACCCATGCTGATAACTTTAACGCGGTGAAACAGCTTAATGGGATGCTCGACCCTGGCTGGGCCACATTGATGGAAGATTTGCGGCAGCGTTCGTTGCTTGATTCAACGATGGTGGTCTGGATGGGTGAGTTTGGTCGCACACCCAAAATCAATGGAACGAATGGTCGCGATCACTTCCCGCTGGCCTGGTCGGCTGTCCTGGGTGGGGCAGGAATCAAAGGTGGACAAGCGATTGGCAATACCGGCCCGGGCGGGATGGAAGTAACCGACCGTCCGGTCAAAGTGGCTGACTTGTATGCGACCATGTGTGCCGGCTTAGGCATTCCTGTTGAAGTTGAAAACATCAGTCCTGAGGGGCGGCCGATTCGCATTGTGGGCAAAGAAGGGAAGGTTATTAACGACCTTGTTTCAGAACCACGGAAAACGACCAAGGCCTAAGCTGCGGGCCTCTTTTCTGTGTGGCTGGAAAGAATCTGGATACAAGCTGGAAAGAAATACTAATCAACATCGATCGCGTGAATCCTTGCCAATAACGCTGATTCACCTGACTGTTTGAATGACTCATCGAGAACTCCCTTTGACTCAGTGGATTGCTAACTGCCGCAAAACGTTGACCGTTGCCGTTTCGATCGGCGTAATGGTCGTGGCCTTCGTCTGCGCGCCGTCAGGGATGGTGGCGGAAGATGCGACACATCCGGTCGCTGAAGTCGACTGGCAAGCCAAGGTCGCGATGTCAGAAACGCGAGATGTGTTTTTGCTGCTCGATCGCGGGCCAGTCCATCTGCGGTTTCACCTGAGCGTCGCTGGGAAGTCGCCAGAACAGGCTCGCCGCGATAGTGTCGCTGCGATGCTGGCGAAGCTTGATGCCGACGGGGATGGAAAGCTCTCTCGGTCCGAGGCACAACGGTCGCCCCTCTTTCGTGAAAAACAGCGTCCTCAAGCTGAAGCGTTCATTAAAAGCATTGGTGCCGACTTGAGCATGAATAAAAAGTCGCTCGAACAACAATTCGAGCGGCTGGGGGGCGAGACGGTTGTCTATCGTCAGAACACGATGACATCGGACAGCGACACGGAGGTTTTCCGTTTGCTGGATGCCGATGCGAATAACCTGATAGAACCGTCGGAAATGGGTGATGCGATCAGCTTGCTTCTAGCGCAGGATCGTGACGATGATGAGTGCGTGACGCTCGATGAGTTTGCCCCAGTTCCAGCCAATAATGGGCCCGTGATCAACGGGCTGGTGACACCTCCGCGGGTCACAGCGCCGACAGTCGCCGAGCTATTACGAGATTCCCAGCAGGCACTACTGCCGCAGCAATTGCTATCAACTTACGACGCAAATCGTGATCGTAAGTTGATAGCCACGGAATTGGGATGGAGCGATGAGCAGGTAGCTGCATGCGATAACGACGGCGATGGGAAACTCGGCCAGAAGGAATTGATGCAGCTTTCGAAAGGGATACCAGCCGCCACCGTATGGGCCGACGTCGTTCAGCCGACAGATGGTACGCCAATGCTGCAGGTACTGAAGGCTGAATCACATCTGACCGCCGCAGCCGACCTGCAGGCAGACCGAGCGAAGCTGATGGTTCAGGGGGCAATTGTTTCGATTGGGGTGAGGCCCGTTGATCCATTTGAAGCATCGATGGCCCTCGCAATGCGAACATTCAATGAACTCGACCAGGACAATAACGGCTACCTCGACGCCGCCGAAACAATGCTGAGGGAGAGGTTCGGCCGAGGCCTGTTCGACCAGATCGATGCCGACGGCGATGCCAAAATCTTCGGCGAAGAAATGCGTGAATTCATCAGGGCACGCGGGGAACCGGTGGCCAGTTCTTGTACGGTGGTTGTTTTCGATGATGGGGCCGGTTTTTTTTCGGCCCTCGACAGCAATGGTGATCGGCGGCTATCGATGCGCGAGATGATGCATGCCCGTGATACGCTATCTGGCATGGAGCACGACAATCAGCCTGGACTAGCTGAGAACGAGCCGGCTCGGCATTACCGAATTGAACTGGCACGATCGGTATTTAATCCGTTTGGAGGTCCCGAGCGGGCACAACCTGCCATCAATGCTGGTGGAAATCAGAACTTTGCCCCGACCGCATCGCGTGGCCCGGTCTGGTTTCAGCGGTGGGACCGCAATAACGACGGCGACATTACCTGGCGCGAATTTCTGGGTCCGCGCGACGCCTTTGATAAGCTTGATGTTGATGGAGACGGAATGATCGATAGCCAGGAGGCAGCTCGAGCAGGATCGCTCACGCAGCCTGGTAATCGGGCCGCCCGGCCATCGGAAGTCTCTCCGTCGCGGGTGACTCAGCCATAGGGACCTATTCAAGAACGAGACATTGATTTTACGACATTGTTGAACCCGAGAGGTCTCGGATGAGCTGTTATTGATGGTTATCCCTCGCTAAGAGATGACAATCAGTCAACAGAGCCGACTGACCCGGTGAATGCGACTACTTGCTCGCTAAGGTTGGTCAATTGCCTGAAGTCCTATCCAAGAACCCGAGACTGAGTTTACGACATCACCGCATGCGAGGGTTCTGCAAGTAACTCAATGCCAGTAACCAGCCAAACCAAAGAACACTTCAGCACTATTTTCCGATTTCTCCCTTCGAAAGTCTGTCAGTATGACTGGTCCAATTCCAAACGATGACGCCGATGCCATTAACCGCTTGCGGGAAGCACGCGAGAAAGTCAAACGCGAGCTGGCCAAGGTCGTGGTTGGCCAGGAAGAGATTATCGATTCGTTGATGATCGGCCTGCTGTGCAAGGGGCACATTTTGTTGCATGGGGTGCCGGGCCTCGGCAAGACACTCATGGCACGCACCTTGGCGACGACACTCGATATGGAGTTCCGCCGGATTCAGTTTACTCCCGATTTGATGCCGGCTGATATCACCGGAACCGATGTGATTGATGAAGACCCCGCAACTGGCAAACATAATGTGTCGTTCATGCAGGGGCCGGTCTTTACCAACTTTTTGTTGGCAGATGAGTTAAACCGAACGCCCCCTAAAACTCAGGCGGCCCTGTTACAGGCGATGCAGGAAGGTGAAGTGTCGGTCGGCCGGGAAACCTACAAGCTGCGGCCTCCGTTCTTTGTGGTTGCCACTCAAAACCCGATTGAAATGGAAGGAACTTACCCCCTTCCTGAAGCACAGCTTGATCGGTTTATGTTCACCCTGAAAGTCCGCTACCCCACGATTGATGAAGAAGTGCAAATCATTAAGGGGACAACCTCCACAACCACCGCTTCCGCTTCGAGCGTGATTTCTGCTGAGGAAGTGTTACGTTTGCAGCAACTGGTGCGAGGTGTCCCGATCGCGGACTCGGTAGTGCGGTATGCGGCCCGCCTCGTTGCAGCAACCCGGCCAGAGCTGATCGCTAAGCAGGCACAAGGTAAGGCTCTTGAGGCAATCCATCGCTACCTGGCCTATGGGGCCAGTCCGCGAGCCTCACAGTTTTTGGCGCTGGGGGCCAAGGCGCGTGCCATTCTAGCGGGACGGTTCCATGTCGACTTCGATGATGTTCAATCGGTAGCCCACCCAGTGTTGCGGCATCGGTTGGTCCTTAATTTCCATGCCAGGGCCGACAACGTGGATTCTGATACCCTTATCAGCAGGCTTTTAGAGACCATCCCCGAAGAAGAGAGATAGTGGACCGAAGATGATCGCTGACGGCGAACGGTCCAAAGCCTATCGGGGATTGCGATGACACTCGGTCAAGATGACTTTTGTTCGATTACTCAGTTTTCCATTGGCTTGATGATTGCGAATCAGTTTTCACAGCAAAGTGCTGACTAGATGATAACGCCCGCGATACCAACGAACCTGACCGATCCTGCGTTCTTTATGCGCATTGGCAATCTCGAATTGCGGGCGCGGGGGATCGTCGAAGGGTTCTTGCATGGTCTGCACCGCAGTCCATTTATTGGTTATAGCGTCGAGTTTGCCAGCCATCGCGAATATGTCCAGGGAGACGATCTGCGGCATATCAATTGGAAACTTTACGCGCGGCAGGGACGTTTGTACGTCAAAGAGTTCGATGCAGAAACCAATATGGAGCTGCAACTGTTCGTCGATATCAGTGGCTCGATGGAATGTGCTAACTCGGGGGTCAGTAAGCTTCAGTATGCGACCACATTGGCTGCGGCCCTCGCCCATCTGGCGATCAAGCAGCATGACGCTGTCGGAATCACACTGTATGCCGACAAAGTGATTGCCCACCTGGAACCCAAGGCCCGTGCTCAACAACTTGATGAGATCCTGAGGCTTCTCGCCAATACAACCAGCCGCCCGCCGTCAGATGTCGGCCGAGCACTTCCACTGGCCGCAGAGCTTTGCAAGCACCGCGGAATGGTGGTGGTGATCAGTGATTTCTTTGACGACGAAGCAAAGCTGATGCTTGGTTTCGATCAGTTGCGGTATCGGCTGCACGAAGTGTTGGCTCTTCAGGTCTGGGATCGCTGGGAACGGGACTTGCCCCTCGACGGCAATGTCTGCTTCACCGATATGGAGACCAAGGCCAGCCTGACGACCCATGCCGATGGGATTCGTGAAGACTATTTGAAGACCGTGGGGCAGTGGCGCAAGAACCTGTCCCAGAACTGCCAGCGGCGGGGAATTGAACTAGTCGAAATGACGACAGATGATCCATTAGATCGAGTGTTGATTGACTATCTGGTCTCTCGGGCAAGATAGGTCACGTTGGTTTCATTTGTCCGCAGTAACGATCGGCACATTGTGATTGTGTCTGTGCGATAAAACCTTAGATCGACCTTGGACGACAATTCGAAGCTTCGCAATAACAGCAGTGAAAGTGCATTATGTGGCCCGGGTTAATACAAACGACGTTCTTGTGGGGATTGGCTGCCCTCGCGGTGCCGCTGATCATTCACTTGTTCTTTCGTTTGAAAACCAAACGGGTCGAACTTGGAACGATTCGGTTCCTTAAAATTGTGCTGGAGCAAAACGCTCGCCGCCGGAAGATCATGCGCTGGACGCTATTGAGTCTGCGACTCGCTCTGGTTGGCCTATTGGCCTTTCTCTTTGCCCGGCCCTATCTAACCGAGGCAGCCAGCCTCGGTAAAGCCGACACACTGACCGTCATTCTGGTCGACACCTCCGCTTCGATGCAGCTCAAAGGGGAGGAAGGGACGCTGCTTGCTCAGGGATCAACACTGGCAAACAGGCTGATTCAAGAAACCAATGGCGTGGGGATCGTTCAAGTCGCCTCGTTCGATCACCGCATCCATCCTGTTTCCGAGCCAGCCAATCAGTCAACCGGAGGGACTAAAGCGCTCTCTCTTGATCTCCCCGAGCGACCCGTAGGGGCGACCAGCTTCAGTGCTGCCATCGATTGGGCACGAGATATCTGCACGAAGTCTGCAGCCACCAACAAGACCGTGCACCTCATTACCGACCTACAGCGGACCGGGCTCGACTGGGTTCAGGTTGATC
>JAIXVG010000174.1 GCA_027483145.1 Planctomyces sp. | reverse complement strand
GGAGAACACGTCGCAGGGAAGGGGGCAGGCGATTTTCGCGGTGGGAAGCGGTGCAGAAAAACGGGTAACTGCCCAAAACGCAAACTGCTAATGATGGCAGTTGCGATTCCCGAGGGTAACCTCTCCACTGGCCAGAGTCAGCGACTTTCTTCCGTTTTTTAGCGGAAAAGACTGCCGGAATAGGCGTTACGTAGAACTTTGGATTGACCATGGCCTGCCGGATAGTCGATGAACTTAACGCAGGTTTCCCGAAAAACTGGCCGGATTTATGTTGACAGAGTTTTCGGTGCCGTTACACTGCCCATAGGTCGTAGACAAAAGACGTGCAAAAGATGAATGTAGTTAAGTCGTCTGCACGTTGATTTTCTGTTTTCTTGTCTCCCGTTCACCTGGCACAGCCGACGGTTACTGACTCAACAGGCGTCACTTGTCGAATTTCTGGTTGATTTAGCTAGTCACATCCAGCAGTTCGAGAATGCAAGTTGGGTTGGCCGCATTGGTTCACGCATCAAGATGTAGGTTTAAGCCACCTGCGAGAAGTTCGGTTGTTCCTGTGGAACACCAACTTCACTATATGGTTGCTTTGCAGGATTTGATCTCTTGCAGCCCGCGGTTAGTCCGAACCAATTCTTGACAAGTGCTTCGGGTGTTCGAGTCGCTTTTCGTGGCAATTGATGTTGGCAGGTGTCTGGGCAAGATTGCCCGATGACAAATGCTGGCCTGAGGTTGCGATGCCACACGGAGGGTGATCCCAAATGTCTAGTACGGCTTTCGAGCGGAGCTGACTTGGGACAAGGAAACGTTTGAATCTTTGTGTTTCTCAGTTTGGGATTTGACTGTTCTCCGTTAGTGGACGCCATCAATTTGGTGGTTGGGAGACGGCTTAAGTCTTGTGGCGAACTTCGTTGGCCGCGTGCTGGTGTTTAGCTTTCATCTAAGGCTGAATCGCCAAAACGACATTCGCCAGCGATGTGACGGAACGGGCGTAAACCCGTAAGCAATGGACTGCGTATTGTCGAACCGCTTCGCAAACGGCCTCAAATTCGGAGATGGATCTCCTTCAGCACCGACCGACAAATCACTTGAAGCTTGTCGACTTGGTGGCTTCGACTCATGGGTCTAGTTGCTCGCTGGACCCAGGTTCAACTTTGTCCTTGCGCGGGTCTTGGTGAATTGGTGCCTCCCTAGGCAGGAATTCATCCGATCTGCCGCAATGCAAAAAGTTGACCATCAGTAGAATTTCGACGAGTTGAAATCGGCATTCAGACTGACATCCGACGGGAACGGCGGCTCAGTCAAAATAGTGTATGTCAGCCATGAAGCAGGGCATCAATAGGCCCACTTTGTTAATGGCAGCCGTGTTACCGAAAACAATAGCGGTAAGGGGTCTCGCTTTGACCTCTATAGTAGTTAACGAAGTCCGTTTTTAGACGCTCGCCCGACTCGGCCTAAATCGACCGACAAAGCGAGCAAGCAAGTCAAACAAATAGTCTCTCTGCCCTCAGAAATTACTGGTGTTTTCCCTATGACGGAATCTGGTCAAGACCTGCCAAAGCGTCCAACTCGCCGGCGAACCACCCCCAAGTCCTCCTTGATCTCGGGTGAAGGAGTCGCCGATGGTCGCCCGCAAAAGGCATTGATTGAAGATGTTTTTGACGAAGTCGCTGCCGTAAGGGCCGATCTTGATGCTCCGGCACCACGCAAGCGGCGACGAGTTTCATCCGTCGAACCGACCAGGTCGACTGACGAGGTCTCTGAAACAATTAGCGATGCCCCCAAGCCACGTCGGCGGCGGGCACCAGAAGCTGCTGTCGAACAGGCCCACAGCTCATTCAGCGACGATGACTTCGGGGCTGGTGTCGATGTTGACCCTGCACCCGGTGGTCGCCGCCCCGGCCGGTCTTCTGCAACCCCCTCTGAAGCTCGCCCTCGCAGCAGCCAGGACGGCGAGCCGCGCTCAACACGGTACGCCACCCGCACCCCAGCCATGATGGACGATGACGACGCAGCTCCTGCCAGCTTCAACTCGTTGTTGGCACGTGATGCATCATCCTCGGCTCGTGATGGCTCGGTCTCTGCTCGGGATGGGGCAACTTCCTCTCGCTCCAGTACGGGAAGTCGCGACGGCCAATCGAGCGGTAGAGACGGTTCACGCTCACGCCGCGATAGCGGACGAGGCCGTCGTACCGAAGGTCAACGCAGCGAAGTCGATCACGACCGCGACGGTGGCCTCCCAATCGATCAAGGCGACCGAATCAACGACGAACAAGCCAGCGGCGATGATTTTTTCCGCTCAACCGAAGGCCGCTCTGGTGAGGGCCGAGCGGGTGAGGGCCGACCGGGCGAAGGTCGCCCCGGCGACAGTGTCGGGCCAGACGACGGTCAAGGTGGTCAACGACGCAGACGGCGACGGCGACGTGGCCGAGGGGGTTCCGGTGGCGAGCAACTTGGCGGCCAGCAAAATGGCCGACATGCTCAGCCTCGTCACTCTCAGTTCGGCCAGCAGCGACAAGGTTACGGCCGCGACAATCGACGCGGTGGAGTCGGTGGCGGGCAGGGTCAGCAAGGACCACGCCCTCATAGCGGCGGTTCTCGTGATTTCGTGCGAGAGCCACGTGCTCCCCGAGACTCACGCGATTCGCGCGACCACGTCTCCCGAGACAGTGGCCCCCGCTTGCCGGAAGTCCTCGCTCCATGCTCAGGAACGCTTGAACTCCATCCTAAGGGATACGGCTTCCTGCGTGATCCAAAGCAGGGCTACATCGCCCAGGAATCAGATGCATTCGTTGCAGCCAACATGATTGAAAAATTCAAACTGCGCGAAGGGGTCGTCGTGCAGGGTGAAATGGCCAATGGTCCAAGGGGACAAGGTCCGCGTCTCAAAACCATCGACTATATCGATGGTCGCACCCCCGAAGAGTACGGCAATCTCAAGTCGTTCGATGAGTTGACTGCGGTTAACCCGTTCGAACAAATCAAGCTCGAAACGGGTTCCAGCCCCATCACGATGCGAGTCATGGACCTCTTGACCCCTATCGGTAAGGGTCAGCGGGCGTTGATTGTGGCTCCGCCACGCAGCGGTAAGACTATGCTTCTGCAAGAGATTGCCGATGCCGTCAGCATCAATCACCCGGAAGTCTACTTGATCGTACTGCTCATTGATGAGCGGCCCGAAGAAGTGACCGAAATGAAGCGCCGCATCCGTGGGGAAGTGGTGGCCTCATCGATGGATCGGGAACTGGAAAGTCATATCCGCGTCAGCCAGCTTGTGTTCGAGCGGGCCAAACGCATGGCCGAAGCAGGCCGCGATGTTTTTGTACTCCTCGACAGCATCACCCGCACCGCTCGCGCCTTCAATAAATGGACCAGTAACACCGGCCGAACCATGACCGGCGGTCTCGACGTTAAGGCGATGGACATCCCCAAGAAGATGTTCGGAACCGCCCGGCGCTTCGAAGAAGGGGGCTCGCTCACCGTCGTCGGAACCGCGTTGGTCGATACCGGCAGCAAGATGGACGACATCATCTTCCAGGAGTTCAAGGGGACCGGGAACATGGAAATGGTCCTCAGTCGCGACTTGGCCGATCGTCGAATCTGGCCTGCGATTGATATCACCAAATCTGGGACTCGCCGCGAGGAAAAGATTCTCCCTCCAGAAGTCATGGAAGGGGTGATCATGCTGAGGCGCAGTTTGATCTCAATGAGCCCCGTCGAAGCGATGGAAAACCTGACCAGGATCTTGGTCAAATACAAAACTAATGCCGAGTTTCTGGCGAAGGTCCGATCGATCCTGTAGGCAGCAGTGCTAGCGGCCAATCAGGTCCTGCATGTCTGGCCGTCAGCCATTCCGGGCAATCGATCGCTCCTAGCTGTTTTGGAGGCAATCCACTGTCGCCGATGCAGTCGGCTAGATTACACCCCAATCCGACCATAGCCGCCAAATACAATCGGCCGCTGCTGGAATGGTTTCGCCTGTGGGCGCCCGGGGGAGATTCCTCTGGAACGCAATTGCTCAAGGCGAGCTTTGCGCTCAGCCGACTCTTTCGCAGCCCGCTGCCAGATCAATCGCTTGGCAACCGCCGATTGCTGCTCTTTCGCGGCCCGACGCTCTTCATTAGAACCTTCGCGAGGCGTTGCCTGCTCGCTAGCACTTGCAGTTGTTTGATCTGCCGATTCCTGCTGGGCAGCGCTGCTAGCGCTTTCAGCTCCCCAACTTGGCTGCGCGACGACCGCGAATCCAATTTCAGCGCTCAGGCAAACGATGGCCATCCACCCTCGCCGGGAAACCCGGGCGTTGGGGGCTGACGCAACAGTCGTTACCCAATTGCTGATCACTTCTGTCGATCCTGAACAATTCCAACCAGATCCATACCGGTCGAGGCATCCTGTAGAGAATCGGCGAAAACTGCCGACGCTCCTTTTTCGGAAGCTGACAAAAGGACCTCTTCCTCTCTTGATATCGGCTTTTTGCTACCAACCCGACAACCGATTCTGTGGTTTGGGTAAAATTTAGCGAAGGAAAGGACCTATTCGGGCCAAACAAACCGTTTTCCAACCGAATTCCTATCGCTCGGCCGAGCAATCCGGATTCGGTTTGAATCCAGGTCGTTTATAGTAGAGGATATGGACGAGACTGAATGGGTCCGACTTACATGGTTTAGGCAGACCTGGGTCCTTAACTCGCTTCTAGCACCGGTTTAACTATGCACGCACAACTGGTCCCGCAAAAAGGGGGGCGGCCAATCGTCGTTTCTCGCGACATTACTGTCGTGGGTCGGGATCAAGATCTATGCGACCTGGTCATCGATAAGTCGAGCATTTCCAAGCTGCATTGTGTTGTCGTGCGGACCGACGGGCTGCTCTTCATTCGCGATCTGGGAAGCACCAACGGAACAAAAGTCAACGGCCAGCGAGTGGTACGCGGCGCGCTCCTCCCTGGGGACGAGTTGGCGTTCGCTGGCGAAAAGTTTAAGGTCGAAATGGGTCCTTCTCGTCCGCAATCAGAAGACGATGACCCCCACGCAGCCCGCACCGAAGCCATCGCCAGCTTTATCCCTGACGAGTCATTCAGCCAACCCAACAACAAAAGCAAAGAAAGCGACGTCCGCCCGCTGTAGGTACCAGCGACGAAGCCCCCGTCGCCGGCGTCGTCGTCTCCGTTAGATCGAGACGTACACCGAGCTTCCCGCCATCCTCGCCGATTATCATGTCCGATCGTACCATGCCTGTCGCTGACGCCTCGGGCTACAGAACTCTCCATCCAAAAATCTGCTGCACTCCT
>JAIXVG010000188.1 GCA_027483145.1 Planctomyces sp. | reverse complement strand
TGGGCACTCACATCTTCGAAATCTGAAAGCAAACACGACGTGCTAACGGCAATCAGCAGCCTGCGATCTCTGCTGATGAACTCAAGAAAATGACACTGGCGGACGTTCGCGAGCGAATGGATCAAATGAAGAAGAAGGGAGTCGCCAAGCGAGACAATCGCTTCGATTCTCCGGAGCAAGTGGCCGAACAAGCTGCCTCCTACAGAGAATGGATCGAGCGCGAAACTACAGCAGAACAAGCGCGCCTTAATCAGCCAGTTTATGCACCCAACCCAAGTGGCGCCAACAACATGGCTCAAGCAGGGAGTGCCCCGCCCCAGGTTACTCAAGGAAATTCGTTCGACTCTCAACCTCCAATGTCGGCAGCAAACAACTCTTATCAGGCTACTCAAAAAGATGGGCGTCCTAAAGGGACTGAAGCTGTCCCGTTGCTTGGAAATGCAGACGCCCGACCGACAAACGCTTCGCGCGGCAACGCCGGTCGAGCCATGCAGACCGCTGGTGTTGCAGGGCAGCAGCCACAAAACTGGCGCGATCTGGGGCCCCAACACGCCGTTGGGACAAGTAACGACCCTGCGTGGGCCAACGACGGTGGTTATCAAATGGCCCCCAATCAATACGGGACTGACGCACGAGCCGGCGCGGGAAGCTACCGAACCACACCGCCTGCCGATAACTGGGGAACGAACGGCAGTAGTCACCAATTTGAACAATCAGCTCAGCAGCCAGCGCAAAACTCTCGCGGGTATCAAAACGATGATGCAGCCGCTGGTGGCCCTTCGGCTGCTGGCTCGTACGCTGCCCAGGAAATGGGATGGGGGGCAGATGGTGGAAACGCTGCTCAATTAGCTGCCCAGTTGGGAATGAGTGCTGGTCCGGGTGGCATGTTCCCCATGATGCCCAGCCCCAACCAGCAGACGGCGCGAAGTAATACAGCAGCCGACTATCAGTACTCAGACAGTACCGACGGTTCAGGCCGCACCCGTGCTCCGACGATGACCGGGGCCGAGTTCGCCTCACCACCCGAATACAACCAACCAGTAATGCAAACCAACTGGCCTGATGCGGCCCCCGGCTATCGCGCTCCTGCCATGAACCCTCAGAACATGCCACAGGGGCAAGCTGGATATCCAATTGGACAACCCCGGCCGCAGGGGATGCCCCCAGCCAATAACGCTCGGTCACCGCAATCGATGTCGCGCCCGGGCACCATGCAGCAGGGGAACGGCGACTCATTTCAAACCGGTGCGGCCAACTACTCTGGAAATGGGGGACAGCCACAAAACTGGCCTGCTTCTCCCGCAGCTAATTTTGGGGCAGACAACGGCATGATGACCTCGCCACAAGACTGGTCAGCCAACTCGGGGGGCAGCCCTGCTGATATCCCCTGGTCGAACGAAAGCCCAGCTGGCCCTTCAGGAAATGTTGGCCGTTCAGCGGGCAATATGCCTCAAATTCTGCCGGGACCAGCGATGGGGTCGGGTAGCGGAAACTTTGGTCCGCAGAACAGCCCGCTTGGCAATCGGGACGCAGCCTTCGGCCCCAACGGCAATAACGGAGCGAGCAGCACCCCTATGTGGCCCGGCCGACCAACCGAGTCGGCTAGCCCCAAAAGCAGCGGCGACTCCCTCCCCCGCTGGCCCTACGCCCCTTAGTTTGGCCGAGCATCTGGGTAGGAGCGAACATCCAGGCTTTTCGAAACGTGACCCCTGCAGTTGAGCGCTGTACGAAACTCAAAGACTCCTCGGTACTCTTTGGAGGCTCTTGATGGACATGCAAATAGCCACTGCAGGACATACCCGTCAGTGGCTATTTTGCTTTCCGCCCATTGCCGTGTCTCTTCGCCCGTTACCTGCCGCTACAGATGCAGGTGAAGCTTTTCTTTACCATTTTCGACCTTCTGCCAATACCAATGCCCCAAGTGTCGCAGTTTCCCCGGTTCTTCAGGAAGCTCGACAAACAGGAACGGGTCGCACGAGACGATCGTGATCGGAAGCATGATCGTTGGCACGAAAGAGGCCAACCCGATCACGGTTTTGGAAACCCCAAGCAGCGGCGACAAGATGGCAGCTTGCCGGGCAGGTACTTCCAAAATCTTGGCTAACGTGATGGTCGTTTCGACCGTTCGACCAATCCAAGTTGTGTGGTCGGGTATCTGGACTTTGGCCACGCCGCAGCGAACTTTGTTCAGCTCCGCTTCCATGATCGCGCGAGTTCGAATCCGCGCATCACGCCGGGCACGCTCGATCGTCTGCTTGAATGCTACCCCAGCATTGCACAATCTCAGGTAACCCTGCCGACAGAGATTCATCACGCGATGCGGAGTGGCAGCTACGCTCAAACCAGCCCTATACCCCCAACCCCAGCGCAACGCATGGTCTTGTGCAGCCTTAACGCGTGCTGTTGCTTCAGCCTTCACTTCCTCTGCTGAGACAGGAATCGGCAAACCGTCGGCGTTTTGTTTATCACTAAACAACGGAACGCCATACCACACGGTGGCCTCAGGATGCAGAAAATTAGCCCGGGTCAAAGCATCCAGAATCTTCTTCGGAGGATTGTCGGGGATGTTGGTTGGGTTTCGCACCAGAGTCATCACCAGATTGCTGCGGCCCTGAATCCACAACGACTTTTCAATGAGATGCACCACCTGATAGTGATCGACCCAGTCATCATGTCGAGCGAGTGTTCGCGCGATGTACTCAGGATCGCGAATTTGGGCGGCGGTCGCTGTCATGGCCAACTTCATGGCCAGTTTGTTGATCGCGTCTGGTTTCAAAATCGAGATTGGCTCGCGAGCTAAGCCCTGCAATCCAAACGGGGAGTTGTCTTCCAAAAGAGAGTCGTTGGGAACTTCAGAAAGCAGCATTGGCTTTCGGGCACTTTTGGTCATCGTCAAGGACATGACAGAACCTCCCCATTCAATGGCAAGCGAGAAACCAAACGACAGGAACTTCGAGCGAGCGGCAGACGACAAGATTGACAGGCAGATCAAGCAGCGAACGCCGCGGGAATGAAATAACCCACCCAATTAAATCCGTCGACTTGATGAGGCTACCCAGTTGAGAGCAATTTGGTCAATCAAATTCCCGGAAACCAGAAATTCGCTCCTTGGCAACGCTCTTGGCCCAACATTGATCAGTTTCTCGAACACCCGGTCGGGAACGTCGCCCTTGCTACATACAGGGAAAACCGCTTCAACGACTCGTCCAGTATTCAATGGGTCCAACTCACCAGTTACACTTCGAGGCATGTCAGCCCCTGCCACTGAAATCGACTACTCGCCGCAAGGGGAAGCTGCGCAGCAAGTTCGGAATCGGCTGCGCGAGTTACCCCCCTTGGCCTATCGCGGCTGGGTCCTCCCTTCTCGCTACGCCTTATCCCCCCTGGCCGGGTACACCAACCTCCCATTTCGCCGGATTGTCCGCGAATTGGGGGGACTTGGGCTGGGAACAACCGACCTGGTCAACGCTCGCGGCCTGATCGATGGGAGCATAAAGACGAACCAGCTGACAGAAACCTGTCCCGAAGACGCTCCATTTGCAGTTCAGATCTTCGGCAATGTGCGACAGGTGATGGCAGAAGCTGCCCAGCTTTTGGAAAGTCGCGGAGTCCCTTCGATCGACATCAACATGGGTTGCCCAGTCCAGCGGATCACCAAAGGAGGAGCCGGGGCCAGCATGATGTGCGAGACCGACAATACTCTAGGCCTGGTGCAAACAGTGGTCGAAGCGGTCAAGATTCCGGTCACGGTCAAAATGAGGCTGGGCTGGGACGAGACCAGAATCACCGCTCCATTTTTTGCCCGCGAGTTCGAGCAGCTTGGTGTCGCAGCGATTGCCATCCACGGCCGAACGCGAGCGCAGGGCTTCACTGGGACCGTCGATCGGACTGGGATTCGTCAGGTTGTCGAAAGTGTGAGCCAGATTCCCGTGATCGCTAATGGCGATATTCGGAATGTAACCGATGCCATTCGCATGTTTGCAGAGACGGGCTGTGTCGCCATTTCGATTGGTCGCGGAGCACTGGCTAATCCCTGGATTTTCCGGCAGTTAAGCGAATGGGAGCAAACTGGCCAGGTTGGCCCCAGCGGCACATTTCAAGATCGCTTGCGGCTTTTGCGCCGGCAGTTTGGCTATGTTCAACAACAAAAAGGGGCAGACCGGGCGATCAGCAGCTTTCGCAAAATGGCCCATTGGTACACCAAGGCGATGTTTGTTTCTGCCTACCTGCGGCAGCAGTTGCAGACGGCCAGTTCGCTCTTCGAGTTCGAAGCCACGTTGGATGCGATTGCCGCGGCCGGTCCGACTCGTGGACAGATCGACGGCTACCTCCCAGAATGGCAAATCCCGGTACCAACCGGGCCAATCGAACATTGGTAAACGCACCTGGTCATTCAGAGCAAATTCATTAGAGGTTCACCACGAATCTGACGAATCGAACGAATGAAGATGGGTAGAAACAAGCCAAAGGTGAACTGGTCCGTTTCTGCCACGCAGTTGCCAATTGCTCGAAGCTAGACGATCGATCTGTTGCTCTAGGGCGAGTGATTAACCGCAGATTACGCAGATACGCGCAGATAACAACACCGGCATTTCTCCCGCCCTTTCTTTATCTGCGTCCATCTGCGAAATCTGTGGATCCTCCTGAATTCCAAAGGTTTGCCGCATCGCTCGTGGCAATCGAAATGTGCAATAGAGGTTACTCCGCCAATGAATGACTCCGAGACGAGAGATTAACCACAGATTACGCAGATACGCGCAGATAATTGGACCAGCATTTTGATTGCCCTCTCTTCATCTGCGTCGATCTGCGAAATCTGCGGTTCGTCCTGAATTCCAAAGGTTTGCCGCATCGCTCCGAGTAGTTGCAATGAGTCATCCAGATTAGTCCGATTCGTTTAACTCGTGGTTACCGTACTCCTTAATCTTCATCACCGGCTTAGCCCCCGAACCTGCCCCCCGGCCAGCGAGTCTGGATAACATGCCGATACAGTGCAAATCACGAAACTGGCTTCGCAAACCCGGAACCTGCCAGTAAACTCCCTGTAGCCAGCCTATTGCCCGATGGTGTAACGGTAGCACGAGTGACTCTGGATCACTTGGTTCAGGTTCGAATCCTGGTCGGGCAACTCCTTGCAGCGAAAAGAGTTAGAGCATATTTGATAGCCCTTTGCTGCAGCAGGCGGGGCCTCCTGAAGTTGTTAGATCTCAGCGGCCACCCTCCCCTTTTTTAGACCGGCGTCTCGATCTGACCCAATGCGGTGTCGGCGACTGGTATATGATTCACAGCCACGAGGATCCGTGGTCCGTGTCGGTGCCCGAGTGAGGTCGCCAATCGGGCCAAAAACAGACCCGAGTTAGATGTGGTTGCAAAACCCTCTGGCGGAGAAAGCGGAGCCGCGACTTGCAGAGGGAAATTTGCCACCAACCGGGTATTGAAACAGTCTTTTGACCGGCACAGCCAACTCTTCTGGTCCCCGGCCATTCAGTTTGCATCTCTCCCAGCTAAACCAAGGACTTCATGCACCATGAAACAAGGGATACCTGATGGTGGCTGCTGGCTGCGAACCCTTCTTTGCTTGACGACGTTCGCTGTGAGCCTGGTTGGAATACCAGGTGAATCGTTGGCAGACAAAAAAGATCCCAAGCCTCGACTGGCCGCCTTGCGTGGCCTTGATTGGTTGGCCAAGGAACAGCATCGCCAAGGGTACTGGGAAGCCAATGGGGGACAATACCGTGTGGCCATGACGGCCCTTGCGGGGAATGCCATGCTGTGCGAAGGCTCGACCACAACCCGAGGGAAATTCGCCAAGAACATCAGCCTGGCAGTCGACTATCTGCTGGAAACTTCTCAAACCAACGGGCTGATTGGCTATCGCAACGACTATCACTACACCTACGGGCATGGTTTCAGCATGCTCTTTTTGTCGCAGGTGTTTGGCGAAGAAGAGGACGAACGCCGCCGAGAACGCCTGCGCGAAGTGCTCGTTAAAGCGGTCCAGTTTTGCGGCGAAGCCCAAACCCCCGATGGGGGCTGGGGCTATATGTCGGCCAAGGATGGGAACAACTTTGATGAAGGCTCAACCTGCGTCACGCAAGTCCAGGGCCTGAGAGCCTGTCGCAACGCGGGGATTCCCGTTCCGAAGGAAGTGATCGATCGCGCTGTTGAGTACATCAAGCGCTGCACCTCTCCTAACGATGGGGGTGTTCAATACAGCATTCGTGGTGGCGGGTCTCGACCACCAATCACCGCCGCAGCAATCGCCTGCCTGTTTAACTCGGGCGAATACGAAGGGGAGTTTGCTCAGAAGCTCCTCAAATACTGCGAAAAGAACATCGGCGATAATGCCAGTCAGGCCCAGTACTTTGGGCATTGGCACTACACCCACTACTATTACGCCCAAGTGATGTATCGATTGGGTGAAGAGAAATGGAACAAGTACTTTACCGATGTCACCCGTGAAATTGTTTCGAAGCAAGCTCCGAACGGCTCGTGGAAAGAAGGGCTGGTGGGGCCGGTCTATACAACCGCCATCAACGCCACAATCCTGCAGATTGAGAATGGATATCTTCCGATCTACGAGAGATAGCGGGGAGAGATGATGGATCAGGGATGATTGATGATGGAGAAGACGAGAGGCGATCAGAGTGAAACGACGAATGCTCGCTGGGGCTGAGCTGGAGCGGGTTTGCCAGAAAGTTTGATGACCGTGGGGGCCGGAAATTTTCACTATTCGAAAGAACCAGCAGCAGAGCCAATCGCGATTGTTGGTCGCGG
>JAIXVG010000085.1 GCA_027483145.1 Planctomyces sp. | reverse complement strand
CGAAGTGGCTTGCAACATCGAGCCGATCATCTGCTCGGGTCGTAAGCGAGTGAGGGGGAACACGGCCCACACAGTTTCCAAAGGGGCTGCATCAGCCTCGGTCTCCAGGGTGGGATGCTCGGAGGAGAGAGCAAATACATCGAGTTTCGTCATCAGCCTGATCAGCCGCTGTAAGCTGCGACCATTGGTCCGAAAATCTTCAGCCAATAAATCGAGCGGATCGCGGCCATCGACTGTGGCGGGTGGATCGGGCAAGTCGTCAACTGGTTCGACCAGGGGTCGACCAAACAGGAGACCCCACACGCGATTGACGATTGCCCGGTCGAGCCGGCGGTTATCGGGATGTGTCACCCAGGTGGCCAATCGCTGCCGCGATGTCCCTTCGCCGGGTAACCAGTCTTCATGAAAGGGCACTTGTGGTGAAAGGGTTCGATCTTCAAGCGTTTTGCGGTCTTGAATGGTCAATTGCCGATTAGCCGACTCTCCAACGCCGAGTGGATTGATCGTTGTTTGGCCAAAGAAAGCCTCAAGACCTTCGAACTGGGCTTGCTTCCAGTGAGAAAAGGGATGGTCATGGCATTCGGCACAATCGATTCGCTGGCCCAGGAATGCCCGCGATGTTCGACCGGCGAGTTTGTTTTCCATCAAGTCGTCATTCGCATAGGCGGCTGTCACAAAGTTTGTCGCGGGGGTCCCCGTCCACAAACCATGTTCGCCGATCATCTGCTTCACCAACTGGTCGTATGGCGTGTCTTTAGCTAACTCGGCTGCGAGCCAGCTTTGAAAGCGGTCTCGCCGAAACAGAATGAACTGTCCTTCGTCTGCGCCGATAAAAGCCCGGGCGAGCCTTGCCGAAAAGTAGGTGCTGAACCGGGTGTCGGTGAGCATTTTGGGAAGCCAGGCTTCGATTCGCTCTCCTTCTGGTAAGCGTTCGAACTCGCGAATCTCCTCCAATGAAGGAATGGTCCCCATCAATGCTAGCGACAGCCGCCGAAGCTGGGACAGTTCGTTCGCTTTGGGAGCAGCCGTTACCCCGGCTTCGCGCCACCTGCTGCGAAAGGCCAAGTCAACCTTAATCCCAGTGTTGGCAAGGCCATCATCGGCCAGCAGTCTTTCCGGAGTCGGCCGTCGCTGTGTCCCGACCGGATTGCTGGCAGCAGTGACCACCACCCCGAGAACACCCAGCAGGACTAGACATGGCAGTAAAATTCGCATTCTTCAGTCTCGCCATTTTGAGTCGGGTACTACCTGACGGTTTCAGGTTTGAATGCATTGATTCCATGAACTGCAGTCTTGCCAACCCAGACGACGTGTTCACCGTTACCGGGATCGCGTCGCAATCGACAGCGGTTGGATTCGACACCTGATTCTACTCTCCGCCAGTCGCCGCGGTTTCAAAATCGAGCAGTCGATTGCTGGCCGTGACGGGATTCTCGAAAAAATCCCGCACTGAAACCTGCCCAGCGCCGATCAGGTACAGTAGACAGCCATCTGGGCAAGATTAACTTCCCGAAGTTCCAGCCTGGTCAGTAGTTGTTGCTAATTGGCAACCTTGGCTGATTGCCCTTCAGTACAGTTGATCTCCATGTTTTGCAGTTCATTTCCCGGGTTGAAAGGTTACGCCGTGTTCTTCAATCGGTTTCGCCCTGGAAGTGGCCCGCAGTCCGGTTCGACGGGCCTCGCATCGGGGTTAGAAGCTCCGTCATTTGGTCGAGCGACCGCGAGCGGCTCAGCAGCTTTGCCCGCCGATGCCGGCCGGTGGCCTGGTCGCCCCTGGCTGGGTCACTCTTCCGGTAGCGAGCACGCCGCCGATCACGTGCACCCAACCGATACCCTGGTGACGATCGATGAAGAAACAATTGCCAGTTGGGACCGCTTACGGCCGTTTCCTATGCCGTGGCGGGACCCGATTGGCTCGATCTTCTGGGTGTGGAATCTGCTGTTTGGTGCTCTCAGTCTGTTCGGATCGCTCGCCCTGCTGGCTGCGATACCTGTCGTTAACTTCTGGGTGTTGGGTTATCTGCTGGAAGCAGAAGGGCGTGTTGTTCGCACGGGCAAGTTAAGCTACGCCCTCCCTATGCTGCCTATTGCGCCACGCGTCGGAACAATCGTCTTGGGCTTCTGGATCTGGCTGTTGCCAATTCGGTTTATTAGTGGCATCGCGGCTGATGCCCGCATTCTTGCACCGGGTAGTCCGGTTTCTGGAGGGTGGGGGCTGGCCCTGATTGGGCTGAGCCTTGCTGTTGCCATTCATCTAACAATGGCCCTGGCCTATGGCGGAACATTTTCTGCGTTCTTCAGGCCGATTCGAAACTTTCGCTGGTTGCGAAAACAATGGACCACCGGCGACTACTTTGCTACTGCTGAAAAAGGGATTCGCGAATTCACCGCGGCTCTCAAAATCAGGCATCACTTCATGCTTGGCCTGAAGGGGTTTCTGGGGGCAGCCATCTGGATCGCGATTCCATCTGCCCTGTTTGCTTCGCTGCAAGAGAATGATCGGCCGGGTCAGGTGCTGCTCATGCTGATCGGGGCAGTAGGGCTGATTGTTGTTTTAAGCTGGGTCCCCTTTCTGCAAGCACGCTTCGCTGCAGAAGGTCGCTGGGGGGCCATGTTCGAGCTAAGTGCCATTCGCGAGCTTTACCGACGGTCTCCATTCTTTTTTGCACTGGTGATTGTCTTTACCTACACCCTTTCGCTTCCCCTATACATCTTCAAGGCTTTTGGTACGCCGCAAGATGCCATGTGGCTGGTGACACCCATTTTTATCATCAGTATCTATCCGGCCCGTATTCTGGCGGGGTGGGCTTACAGCCGTGCCAACCGTAGTGAAGGCCGCGTCTTTGTGTTGTGGCGCTGGTTCTGGTTTATCGTTCTGCCAATCCTGCTGGCCATTTATGTGTTGCTGTTGTTCTTTGCTCCTGCGATTGGAGTGGCAGGCCGTGCGGTTCTGTTCGAGCACCCGGCGCTGATGCTGCCTGTTCCGATTTAGGGTGCAAATACTCGCCAGTCGCTCTGGCAAGAACACAGCCTCGACACACCGTTCGCGGGGGTATTACGGCGAACCCTACCTGGATACGAACGGGTATTGTTAATTGAACAAATCGCTCGCCAAAACCCAGACCCGTCCTTCTAAAACGCGGACGGGCAGTTCGTTCAGTCGAAGCTTGACTGAGCTGTCGCGCAAACACGCTGTGGAGGGGGTTTCGTTTCCATTGGCGTCGAACGCAACGTTCCAACAGGTGGAAACGAATTGCTGACAGGCCACTTCGTAGCGAATCGGAATTCGAAAGTCCGAGTGATGCCACGGAGGAAAAGCCAAAACCTGCTGAGAACCGGGTTGCTTCCGAACGAAGACTTTGTCTGTGACGTCTGGCATTCGCATCCAGGCGTCAAAGCGTTTCAGGGAGACCTTTGCTTCAAGCGGAGTTCCGTCGGCTGGTAACTGAGAGACGTCGACCACTGGTAGCCAAGTCGTCGTTCGAACATCGCGGCTACTCGTTAGAAAAGCGACGCAGAGAAGCATCCCCATCACCAATAGACTCGCCAGTACCATCACGGCCGAAAGTTTTTTCGCCAGCAGTATCATCGCGTCGCCCCCGATTGATCGGCATAGCTCGCCTAGCTCTCATGACCCTTGCGTTTAGCATACCCAAGAGGGCTATTGCTTCTCAAACAGAATCAAGATCCCTCGGTTTCTCCAAACCCAAACCAGCCGTTTTTCGGACCTCGCTTTGTTAAGCTCTGCCAAGATGGCCGAAACAAGATGATCGAGTCGCATGTTCTGTTGCGACGACAGATCAACAGCTAAGTCGATCGTCCCTTTGACATCGTCCGAGAGCTCGATCTTTATCCCTGTTTCGGACTGCAAATAGGGGACAATCTCCGCCAATAGCGATTGATTGAAGGAGGCATATTCCACAATAGGAATGACTTGCGGAGCCTCGTTTGGCTGCGGTTTAGCACAACCAGCATGTAGGAAGGCCAGCAAACACCAGCTTGCGATCCAGGGCATCGCACAGACCGGAGGCCGACGGACTAGCAGCGACGTAAGACCAAGTCGGGTCCTCTGTGTCGGTAGTCGTACGAGATGGATTCTGGCGAGGTTCACAGGTGGCTCTACTCGTAGGTATTGATTGAGGCCACCTTATCGTTTGTCGCAATCGACCGAACGTGCGGTGACGAGTCATCGCCTACTCGGTCCGCCCTGCGGACCCTACGTGACTTAGGGTCTGGAGCATTCGGGAGTCGCTCTTCAAGCCGCACTGCTGGACAAGCCAGCAGTGGCACCCGGCGCGTAGCTAACCCGCACCCATTCCTAAATCAAACGCCTTAAGGTCGCGGCGATAGACGGCCAAGGCTGATTGCATCGTCTCTCGATTGATTTGCCACTTGGGGTTTTCATCGGTGAATCGATTGCAATGATCGATTAGTAGCTGATGCAAAAACTTGAACAAATGGCGTGGCACGCGCAGGGTCGACAGGGTGGTCAGCAAGTCCGCTTCGCTGACCGAGTCTTCGAACCATTGCCGAAGTTTTGTCGGGCTGCCCGTTCCGCTATAGCAAGCCTTCATGCGGGCATTGGCCAGGTCGTAGAGTGACTCGCCGGTCCATTCGAGTGACTTGATCATGTTTTGCTTATCGAGTCGCGACCGTTCGTAGAACTCGGCTGATTCGCGGGTTAAGTAATAGCTGACTTCAATCGGTAGCAGCAGCTTGAAGCCGAGCCCAGAGTGCTTCAGGAACTTGTTATCGAACATGGGCCACAGGAGATCGCGCATGCGGTCGGGTAGCCCGTTGATGAGGTGGGGCTCATCAACACGGTCGACGATCACCAAGATTCCGGTGTAGCCGAGCGTTCGTAACGCACTTTGCAGCTTGCTTAACAGCTCATAACGGTCATCGCTTCGCTCGCGGCTGGGGGAGGGCTGAGCTACTAAGTCGGGCCGTTCGAAGCTTGACAAAATTTGCCTGAGGGCCCCTTGCGGCTTTTCGAGCACGCGCACCTGCCGCGAAACGCGATAGGCTTGCCATAGCAACCCCAGTTGTCGCCAGAGAAAAGGGAGCCACAAAACAAACATAATCAGCCAAGGCCAGCCCTGCCCCAGTGAAGAAAGAGAACCGGCAGCCAGTAGAATGGCGGGTAGCCCCACGGTCCCTAATAGTCCCAGGCCAAAATCCCACAAGGACTTCCAGTTCGAGTACCGAAGTCGCTTGCGCAGTGTGTTCCAACGCTGGTACGGATGCATGCTGGTGGTGCGGTCGTAGTAGGCGGTCAGCAGTAGCAAATCGCGCTTTTGGTTGCGGGTCAGCTTCGAAATCTTCTGAGCGTCAACACCAAACGGATCGTTAGTCCCGGTGGCATGCTCATCTACCAAGTCATCAACCAGACTGGTAGTTGCCAAGGCCAGAATCGCGTCCATGTGGTCCCACAATCGCCAGTACGAAATCGCCTTCTGAGGATTGCGGGCGAACCCCTTTGATCGCTGAGTGAACGAATCGAGAAACGGGTTGAAGTCGTCGTACTCGACGACGAAGACGCGTGAATCGGGATTGGCTGCGTTATGCTTGGCCAAGTGATCGATAATCTGCAGACGGAGGGCCGTTTTGCCACTCCCTTTTTCGCCGAATACCACAGCCGTCGCTGGGTCGGATGGGCTACCGTAGATTTTGTCCCAGGCCGGATGAAACGTTCCGGTTGAGCAGGCCTGTTTGAATAATGGATCGCTTTGGGCGTCCTCCTGGCTGAACGGATTTTGCGACAGGCCATGATGCTCGAGAAACAATTGCGTCTTCATACCGCTCCTGCATCCGAAAAAGAGTCGACTCGTTGATTGCCATCCAGCCTAGAGTTGTGACCGGTACCACAAAACCAGCCCCGGAAAGAGCGTGCTTCGGGTCCTGTGTAAACAGCCATCGTTGACGACGGACCGCTAGCATTCGGTCAGAACCAGAACCGGGCGACCCAAACCTAAGTTTCCCTACCCCCGTTCTCCCAACAAAATCGCGCATCCTGCGGGCAATGGGAAACCTGCGAAAACTGTATGGATTGCCGGGCCGCCAGTCCACCCTTAGGCTGCGAAGATTGCCTGGCAATGGAAGGAGCTGCACCTGATTGGCCACGCGGGGAAAGACCGGGGCAGAGACGCATTCAGCCCGAGTTGTCCACGTTGCTGACGAGATTTGACATAAGCTGAGGGTGCTCAGCATCTTGCAACAAGACAGCCAATCAATCAACTTCTTGGTGTGGCGGTGACCGTTAGAAAGAAAACAAATCTCTTAATTGTGGGCTGAATGAACAATGAGAGCGGATGGCGCGGCCTCTTGCTGCTTCGCAGCCCAACCAGTCTCTTGACTGGTCGGGCCACCCATCCGTGGCGCACCAGGTGAGTAGTGGCACGAGGATTGGAAAGCCCTTACGCCAGAATGCCTTCCACCACATGACCATGAACATCGGTGAGGCGGTACTGTCGTCCCTGATAGCGGAAGGTCAGTTTCGTGTGATCGATGCCGCACAGGTGCATGATTGTGGCTTGCATGTCGTGAACATGGACTGGGTCCCTGGTGATGTTCCAGGCAAAGTCATCGGTTTCACCATAAGTAGAGCCGGGCTTCACCCCGCCACCAGCCAGCCACCAACTATAGGCCCTACCAAAGTGGTCGCGACCTTTGGGGCTGGCGGGGTCCCCTTGACCAAATGGCGTTCGCCCGAATTCGCCGCCCCACGCGACCAGGGTATCGTCCAAAAGGCCACGCTCTTTCAGGTCTTGAACGAGGGCTGCTGATGGGGCGTCGGTGTCTTCGCACTGATGAGCCAGTTGGGTGTAGAGATTGCCATGTTGATCCCAGCCTGCGTGCATCAATTGCACAAACCGCACGCCCCGCTCTAGCAGCCGTCGCGCAATCAGGCAGTTGTTGGCAAAGGTTCCCTTGACCAATGCATCAGGTCCATAACGCTTGATGGTCGCTTCGGTCTCGTTGGAGAAATCGAGCAAGTCGGGGACGCTGGCCTGCATACGGAAGGCCATTTCATACTGGGCGATCCGGGTATCGATCTCGGGATCGCCATAGTCGGCCATGTGTTCTGCGTTGATGGCAGAGATGTCATCGAGCAAGGCGCGTCGCGCTTCCCGGGAAACACCCGGAGGGTTCGCCAAATAAGGGACTGGGTCCCCCGTGTTTCGAAACCGTACCCCTTGATATCTGCTGGGAAGAAAGCCACTTCCCCAGTAATAGTCGAAGAACAATTGCCCGCAGGTCTTTTGCTTATCGCTGGAGGTCATGACGACGAACGTGGGGAGATTATCGGTATCGTTCCCCAGTCCATACGATAGCCAGGACCCCATGCTGGGACGGCCTGGTACCTGGGCTCCCGTCATGAAGAAGGTGACGCCAGGGGCATGATTCACGGCTTCGGTGTTCATTGTCTTAACGACGCAAATCTCGTCGGCAATGCTGCCAATATTGGGCAGCATTTCGCTTAATGATAGCCCTGAAGTGCCATACTGCTTGAAGGGTTTAATCGAAGGGACGCACGGCCACTTCCCGTACCCGCTCGACATGGTCGATAGCCGGGTCGTGCCGCGAACCGAGTCTGGAATATCTTTGCCAGCCATCTCGCGCATGACGGGCTTATCGTCGTACAAGTCGACGTGTGATGGCCCACCACCCTGCCACAGCATGACCACCCGCTTCGCAGTTGGCTTGAAGTGAGGGACTCCGGGAATGCCCCCAAAGCGATTGGCTTCTGGTGCTGGCACAGGAAGAGTGCGGCCTGCCCCTTCGTCTCCGCTTGCTGGCTTACCAACCAAAGACGCCAAGGCCGCTAAGCCAATTCCGCTGGCTGCTTGACCAAAAAGCTGCCGCCGATTGACCCGGGCGATGTTTTCAAGAATGGGATCCATCTGTAGCTCTCACTTTTTTAATGTCGCGGTTTCGCCGAAGGCAATTGCCGGTTCTGTTCAGGCTTAACTCGTTGTAACTGACGTCCGCCTCTGTGGGACTGGCCAATCATCCGAAGGCTATTCCCTCGTCAATGCTTCATCGAGGTTCATAATTCCCAGGCAAGTCGCGGTCATGGCTGCATGCTCAACAATCGGAAGGGCTGTCGACGACGGAGACTCTCCCACCTTTAATAGTGCAGCCGCTGCCGTTTGGTCGTTTTGATAAAGGCTGAATTGCTTCTGATAGGCCTCTTCGAGTCGTTCGAGTTCCTTCGCAGACGGCCCACGTGCCAGCACCCGCCTGAATGCCTGCTTGAGCTGCGAATCAATCGCGTTCGAACTCGACATCACTAGCTCTGCCAGCTTACGGGCAGCCTCGACCCAAGTCGGGTCGTTGAGCGTTGTCAGCGAATGGAGGGGCGTACTGGTGGGAGTGGCCCTCACGCGGCACGTTTGACGATTTGACGAGTCGAACAGATTCGCCGGACCAACAGTTCGACGCCAGAAGGTGTAGAGGCTTCGCCGATACAAATCGGCTCCCTTCGAGGCGGGGTAGGTAAAGTCTCTCTCATTGGTAATGGCCAGCGATTCCCAAATGGCTTCGGGCTGATAAGGATAAACGGGGACTCCCCCCAGCTTGTCATTCAATAGGCCCGATGAGGCTAGTGCCCAGTCACGCAAAATCATCGATGGCATGCGGAAGCGGCTTGCGCGACCATACAGCCGATTCTCGATATCGCGGCTCTTCAGTTCGGGAGAGACGCGGCTCGATTGACGATAGGTGGCGCTAGTGACAATCAGCCGGTGCATCTGCTTCATGCTCCAGCCTTTCTCGCGAAACTCGACAGCCAGCCAATCGAGAAGTGGCCCGTGAATGGGATACTCGGCCTGAACTCCAAAGTCTTCGGCCGTTTTGACGATCCCCGTTCCGAAGAAATACTGCCACATTCGATTCACCTGCACTCGTGCAGTGAGGGGGTTCTCGTTCGAGACGAGCCATTTGGCTAAGCCGAGCCGATTCTTCGGGGCATCTGCGGGTAGCGGAGGCAGAAACGAAGGAGTGGTGAAGCTGACCTTTTCGGTTGGCTGCAAGTATTCGCCGCGCGATAAAATGGCCGTCTCCCGAGGTTGGTCGTCACTCATGATCATGACGCGGGGAATCTGGTCTTGCTTGTACTGATACTCTTGCCCGCGGGCACCATCTAGCTTGCCAATCGCCGGAATGGATGCAGCCAGCGTGCTGCGCACTTTTTCGTCGAAATGTTTCCGTAGCCCCGCTTCCAGATTCTGCTTCTCTTCTTCGGTTCGTTCTGCGACGGGCTTCTTCAGTAGTGTGGTCACTTGCTCGGGCAGACCTGCTGCTTCGGCGGTAACGCTTGCTTTCCAGCCGACATAGGCCGCGTTAGTCAGCGGGGTGGCTTCTTCTTCGGCTGCTTTTGTCGCTGCTGCCAGTTCGGCCAATCGCTTCTGGTTTTCTTCAGTCGGTAGTTCAAGCAATGGGGGAGCGAGGCGAATTCGTGAAGAGAAATAGGCTGGCAGCCCATACTCGGGGACGCGATTGAACGCATCCATCAAGCTGTAGTAGTCCCGCTGTGTCATGGGATCGTACTTGTGATCATGACACTGCGCACAGGCCATCGTCAGTCCTAACCAATTGGTCGACGTCGTGTCGATCCGATCAAACAGAATGACAAACCGCTGCTCTTCGGCGATTGCTCCCCCTTCGCCGTTATGCAAATGATTGCGGTTGAATGCGCTGGCGATCTTCTGATCGTTCGTGGCATTGGGGAGCAGGTCACCTGCTAATTGTTCAATGGTGAACTGGTCGAAGGGCATATCCTGATTAAGAGCCTTAACGACCCAATCACGCCAGATCCACTGCCAGTGATCGCCATCCTGTTGAAAGCCATTGCTGTCGGCATAACGGGCAGCATCAAGCCAAGGGAGGGCCATCCGTTCGCCATAGTGTGGATTAGCCAATAAGCGATCAACCAGTTTCGTGTATGCGTCGGGGTCGGTCGAATTGACGAACGCATCAACTTCTTCGGGTGTAGGGGGTAAGCCCACCAGATCTGCATGCAGCCGCTTAATTAGCGTTGCCCGGTCTGCTTCAGGAGAGGGTGCCAGCCCTTCTGTTTCGAGCTTCGCCAGGACAAAACGGTCGATACTGTTACGGACCCACGACTCGTTTTTGACGACCGGATCGGCCGGACGAACTGGGTTGACGAACGCCCAGTGGGTTTCGTAATTGGCACCGGCTGCGATCCACTTAGCCAATAGTTGCTTCTGCTCTTCAGAGAGCCGGCGATTCGAATTGGGGGGTGGCATCTGGACGCTGGGATCGGTCGCGTGAATCCGTTCGATGATCGAACTGGATTCGGGCTTCCCCGGAACGATCGCTCCGAAATCAATCGCAGCCTGTCTGACGTTAAGCTGCAGGTCGGCCTGTCGCTTGTTCCCATCCTGACCGTGACAGTAGAAGCAGTTCTCGGACAGAATGGGCCTGATGTCGCGATTGAAGTTGATGGCTGCTTCTATCGGCTCTGCAGCGACCAAGTTGGCCTGTGCTCCGAGGCACCAACTGATTGCTAAGACTGTAAGGGCCAGGCAAGCTGCAGCAGGTCGCATATGCTTCCAAACGGGCATAGGTTTGTCCGAATCAAACTGGCATGAGGCTCTAGAGTCATATGCGTGTACGGAGCGAAGTCGAGTTCGAGCTCGGCATACACATCAACACCTATTTTAGCGTCGCCAGTCACCCAAGTCACTCTGCGGCTGGCTACTGATATACTGGCCTGATATCTCGATACCTTCTTTGGCCTAGCCAAGATGAAGAACTGATTTTGCTGGTTTTGAGCCGATTTCGCGTCGTGCCGGAAATCGTCTGAGGGGGACAACCGCGTAAGATTCGGCTGCCGTGAATTCTTCGCACTCTGGTGCATGGGATGAACAACCTGACAACTGTCATGGGTTCTTCGAAGTGGCAACATTTGGTTATAAGCGATGGTGTGGAATAGACTTACGTCCCTATTGCGAAGGCCCGGTCAGTCGGCTGCCCCAACTACTGAACTGCTTGGCTTTCTCGCCCGCGAGATGAGCGACTGGCCCGTGCTGTCTGCTGCGCAGCAGCTTACGTTGGCGCGTCGCACTGCCGAACTGGTTGGCATCAAGTTATGGGAAGGTTGTGCCGGGCTTCTGATTACAACTGAAATGAAGATGCTGATTGCAGCGAACATGGCGCGGATGACGCTTGGCTGGCCTGGGAATCCGTTCCATTTTCGTCAGTCAATACTGGTTTACCCGACTACGTTTGTTGCTCCGAAAACCGAAGTTCTTCCAGGCGGTGTTGTGATCGAAGGACAAGAAGCAAGGCTGGGTGAAGCATGGCAGCGCGGCCCGGTTGTTTTGGCCTGGAGCGAAATCGGCCCCCAAACTGCTGCCAGTCGTAGCGGCAGAAACGTTGTTATCCACGAGTTCAGTCATGTACTGGATATGCAAAATGGCGCGGCCGATGGGATCCCCGATTTGCCCGCAAGCATTCCTCTCGAAACGTGGCAGCAAACACTCGAACACGAGCGGTACCGGTTGGCCCGGCAATCGCGTTTGAGGAAAGATCGGGCCATCGATCCCTACGGCTTCGAATCGCCTGCAGAGTTCTTCGCTGTCGCCAGCGAAGCCTTCTTTGAAGCCAATGCGTTACTGGCTGCTGAGTCACCCGCCACGCACGAGTTGCTAACCCAGTACTACCAGCCGTGAAGTTTCCGCTGATCTGGTTAGCGCCGACCCATCATTGGATTGATCCAATGCTTTGCCTTCTTGCGCTTAGCCAGATTATCCCTGCTCGACGGCATGATAACACTGAGGGTAAATGGCTGGTCGCTCACGAATGAGGCATCGGCGTTATTCGCCGACTTGCCAGCGGTAGTTCATAACGCGGCGGCCGCCGTCTTGCTCGAGGCGTAGCCAAAGCTCCTGGCCGACGACATCCTGGGCATTGGGTAAGTAGTAGAACTTGGTGTCCTGGCCCTGGCCGAGCTTGGTCACTTGCAGTTTCTGCCGCCTGCTGCCGGGGACGAAAAGGCTGCAGCGGAAATTCAAGACTTCGGGAGGGTCGGTGCTGTTTTTGACGATCTGCTGAATCTCAAGGCGGCCATCGGGCAACGCCTGGTATTCGACATTGAGCGTGACATCATCGAGGCCGACCTGATAGGGAAGTTGAACCTTAAACTTGTAAGGTCGGTCAGCAACGATATCGAACAAAATGGTCATCGACTGGGGACCGAGGTTGGTGTT